>NZ_JAUBQM010000084.1:0-29194 GCF_036701245.1 Microcoleus sp. Pol14D4 | reverse complement strand
CTATCTTTTTTTACCACACATTGGCTCAATCCTCACCACCTCTGGGTTTCAGGCTGGTTGTTACCCCCCCAGAATTTCTAGATAAACTCTGATGTATTGTCGCGCAGATAAAGTTCAACTGCTTTTGCCATTTTTTGCGTTTTTACCAAATTTTTCAGAGTAAATTTTATGTTTATTGATCGGTTCCTTGCAGCTCATTTTTCTGGGTTGGAAATACAGCATAACAAGCATGAGCAATGATATTTTTTATCAAAGCGCGGTTGAAATCCGAGAAGCCTACTTCCGACAGAGCGATCGCCCTGTCATACTCAGTATAAATTATTATTATATTGAAGTGGCGAGCAGGATGCTATGTTCGACCAACTGCTACAAACTTAATAAGCCTTTTTCAGTATTGCCCTGGCTTCCTCAATATTTTGGGCAACCAATTTGCCCGAATCGATAAAAGCGGCTCTTTCGATATCGCTGAGTTCAAGTTCCACTAATTGTTCGACTCCCTGATATCCCAAGCGGCAGGGCACTCCTAAAAAGATATCTTGCACACCATATTCGCCGTGCAAATAAACGCAGCAAGGCAACAGTCGCGACTGATTAAATAAAATAGATTCTACCATCAAACAGACAGAAGATGCGGGTGCAAAATAAGCACTACCAGTCTTCATCAATTCTACAATTTCTGCACCACCGTGGCGAGTTCGCTGTACGAGTCGATCGATCGCCTCAGCATCCATAAGTTGATTGATGGGAATACCGTTGACAGTAGAATAGCGTGGCAAAGGAACCATCAAATCGCCATGAGAACCGATGACAGTTGCATTAATTTCAGCATTGGAAACGCCCAATTCCATTGCAATAAAAGTTTGAAAGCGGGCGGAGTCGAGAACTCCACCCATACCCATGACTCGGTGTTTGGGCAAATCCACAGCTTCCCACGCTAAATAAGTCATGATATCTAGGGGATTTGTGATTACGATTAAGATTGCTTCCGGAGAATGCTCGATCGCCTGTTTTGATGCTTCCGTGACAATTCGAGCATTAATTTTAATTAAATCTTCCCGATTAATACCGGGTTTGCGCGGAACTCCGGCGGCAATTACTATGATATTTGAGTTTGCTGTATCTGTATAATCATTTGTACCGACAATTTGGCGATCGTGGCGTTCCACTCCCCTGGCTTCCATCAAATCCAAAGCAACGCCCTGCGGCCAACCCTCCACAATATCTAGCAATACTACATCTGCTAGATTTTTCTCAGCAATTCGCTGGGCTAACGTACTGCCGACTTTGCCTGCACCAATAATTGATACGCGGTTTGATGGAGAATTCATTGGATTTTAGATTTTAGATTTTAGATTTTAGCAATGAACTTAATTGGGGAAAGGTGCGCGGTGTGCACCCTTCGCTACATTAAGAACAGTGATGTTTAGTTTTGGTGAGTTAGTTAAAATCTTCGAGTTGATCTACCCGCAGCCAAATATTGGGGGTGGGTACTTTGCCAAATTTGACGAAGGCATAGTCGCCGCGAACATCCATCACTTCGCCCTTTGTTTCAAATATATACGAGGAAAAGCGCTGGTCGCTGGCTTTGGCTTCTAGACTGTTTTCCAATTTTTCGCGTACAGCGCGAACTATACTGCCTTTCTTGATTGCCATAACTTGCTTTGTTTAGTTTAAAAAACTATACAAATTTTAATCTAGATTTGGCTTGAAACTCACTCTGCGATTGAAATCGCTACTAAATAAACGAAGTCCGCCTACGCGGACTAAGGAATAAAGGGGTGCGATGCGTGGGGTAAATCTAAAATCTAAAATCTAAAGCCTAAAATCCATTGACTGCTTCCTATGTCTGACAAATGGGGCAAAAATGAGTCGATCGCCCTGCTAATTTTATACGTTCGATGGTTGTGGAGCAAGTGCGACAGGGTTGACCGGCGCGATTGTACACCCAAGCGACGCCGCCGTAGTTGCCGTTGACACCTTGGACGTTGAGAAAATTGCTAAAAGTCGTGCCGCCGGATTCGATCGCCTTCTGTAAAACTTGAATAATAGCTGTATGGATGCGCCCAATTTGCTCTGCGGTCAAATCCGCGCACAGAGTTGTGGGCATCACTCCCGACAAAAACAAAGTTTCGTCTGCGTAAATATTGCCCAAACCAGCTATCAGTGACTGGTCTAGCAAAGCTGTTTTTATGGGTCGCGCCCGCCGGTGCAGCTTGCGGGCCAAATATTCTGTTGTAAACTCGTCGGAAAACGGTTCGGGGCCTAAGAGTTTCAGACCGATGACTGTGCTGGAAACCTCGGTTTCTGCGGGCACGTACCACATTTGCCCGAAGGTGCGCTGGTCTACAAACCGCAATTCTTGGTTTCCTTCAAAAAACAGCCGCACTCGCGCGTGTTTTTGCAGGGGTTCGGATCTGTTCACCCACAGCAGTTGCCCGGTCATCCGGAGGTGAACGCCCAACCAGCCGGCTTTTGAAGGCAAAAGGGAGGGGTAGAAAGAAGGCGTTCGGGAAGAACTTGGAGTTTGGGCAACAAATTCTCCCACTCTCCCCCTCTCCCCCTCTCCCCCTCTCCCCCTCTCCCTTTCTCCTTCGGGGAATTGAGATAGTTCTGCCAGTAGATATTTGCCGCGCCTGTACCAGCGGGCGATCGACTTTCCTTTGAGTTGTGTCAAAAAATCGGTCGCAGAGATTGAGCGGGCGATCGTGCTGTTTAGCAACACGTCCCCGTCCAAAATTTCTCGATCGAGGGTTGCTTGATTCAAGCCCCGGCAAATAGTTTCAACTTCTGGCAGTTCTGGCACAATTAGCGCTGTTCTGTTCCTTGATTTGGCGAACCTTCGACGCTGCCGGGCACTTCGGCGCCGGGCTTGCTGTCCGTCGAAGTTTTCGGCTGCTGGGGGGCTCCTCCGCTGCCGGTTTTCCGGGTTTTCTCGTCCACCGTGGTTTGTTTGCCGCCGGAAGCTGCTGGAGTCGCTGTTTTCGCTTTTGCTTTGGGGGCGGATACTTCCACTAATTCGCTTTGGGCGAAGTTGTTGGTGTTGACGCCTGCATAATTTACGGTGTTAAAGCGAACGATAACTGGGTATTTAATGCCGCTTTGGTCTACCGTAGCAACGGTGCCCACTTCTTGATACCAGAAGGATTCTTTGCGGAGAATCCGGACTGTAGAACCGCGTTGAACCATGAGCTTTTTTTCCTGTGCGATGAATAAACGGATCAAGCCATTTTTTTTACTTTAGTCGATCGCGCGACGCATTTAAAGTCTGCAAGGGAATTTTTACCTCCCGCGCCGTTTTTTGGCCTACTGTTTGTAAAGAAAAGTAAATACTTTGGTAGGGCGATCGCTGGGGTTGCAAAATAAATAAACTGACATTATCCGTCAAATAAAACCACTGCGATCGAGTTGAAAACAAACTTTACAAATAGTAGTGAATTGCTACAGTTAAATGTTCTGCGAAATTCTGATAAGTAATGACTGGACTTCACGCAACAGTAATACTCGCGATCAGTGCTGACGGTAAAATTGCAGATGCAGTACGATCGCCCGCGAGATTCGGTTCTGCCAACGACAAAGCCCACCTCGAACAGCAAGTCGCAGCAAGTGACGCGGTTTTGTTCGGCAACGGCACTTTACAGGCTTATGGGACGACAATGAGAGTGATTTCGCCGGAATTGGTCAAACAGAGGGAACTGCAAGGGAAGCCCCCACAACCTGTGCAAATTGTATGTTCGCGATCGTCCCAATTTGACCCCAACTTGCGATTTTTCCAGCAACCGGTACCTCGCTGGCTGCTGACCGGGCAAGACAGCAGGCACACGGCACTGCCCTTTCCCTACCCGATGACAAACAGTAAGTTCGATCGAATTATCTATGCGAAAACCGCAGGTGGAGAGATTGATTGGATTGATGCGTTTCAACAGCTAGCAAACTTTGATATCAAACGCTTGGCGATTCTGGGCGGGGGGAAACTGGTAGCGTCTGTGCTTGCTGCAGGCTTGGTAGACGAACTTTGGCTGACGGTTTGCCCGCTAATTTTGGGCGGCGCGGATGCACCGACACCTGTGGAGGGAAAGGGTTTTTTGGCGGATTTAGCGCCGAAATTGGAGCTTTTGGCGGTTAAACAGGTGGGACAAGAGGTATTTTTGCATTATCGGGTCGATCGAACTAACTGAAGCTCAAACGTAATCGGAGACTAGGGTTTGACGATTAAGCCCTCCGATCCCCCCTAGCCCCCCTTAAGAAGGGGGGAACCGGAGGCGCTCAAAGTCCCCCTTCTTAAGGGGGATTTAGGGGGATCGGGTTTCGGACAAAAGCGAGATTTGTCAGGTTTCAAGGTTCAGTTGACACCAGTTGCCATTCAGCTTTCCCAGCGATCGAAGAATTGTATTAACTTAAATGAAGTTCGATCGCTCTACGCTCAAATCTCCCTATGCTGAAACAGCCAAAACCTGAATATTCTGTAGCCTGGATTAGCAAAATAGGCGAAATCCCGCAAGCGTCGTGGGATGCCCTGGCGATGCCGCTAAAAACTCCATTTCTGGAATGGGATTGGCTTAACAATCTCGAAGTATCGGGCAGTGCGACAGGTAAAACCGGTTGGCTGCCGCATCACTTAACAGTCTGGCGAGACAAACAGTTGATTGCTTGCGCGCCACTTTATGTCAAAAGTCACAGTTACGGCGAATTTGTATTCGACAATCAGTGGGCGGATTTAGCTCAACGTTTGGGTGTTCAATATTATCCGAAATTGATGGGAATGACGCCGTTTACTCCGGCTGAAGGCTATCGGTTTTTGATTGCCGAGGGGGAAGATGAAGACGAGTTAACGGGAGTAATGGTAAGCGCGATCGACCATTTTTGCGATCGCCACAATATCTCCGGTTGCAATTTCCTGTACGTCGATCCCGAATGGCGCGAAAGAATGGAACGCCACGGTTTCAGCAGTTGGCTGCACCACAGCTATATTTGGCAAAATCAAGGCTATCAAAATTTTGACAATTATTTAGGCGCATTTAATGCCAACCAGCGCCGCAATATCAAACGCGAACGCAAAGCAGTCGATCAAGCTGGTTTGTTGGTAAAAACGCTGACTGGCGATGAAATTCCCCAAGCCATGTTTGCTCAAATGTATGCTTTTTATGAGAATACTTGCGACAAATTTGGTTGGTGGGGAAGCAAGTATCTGACTAAGCGATTTTTTGAACAGTTGCACCACAATTATCGCGATCGAGTTTTATTTGTAGCCGCCTACGACAAGGAAGATGAGAGACAGCCGGTGGGTATGTCTTTTTGTTTGTATAAGGGCGATCGACTGTACGGCCGTTATTGGGGAAGTTTGCAGGAAATCGACTGCTTGCACTTCGATGCTTGCTACTATACGCCGATCGAATGGGCGATCGATCGGGGCATCCAAAGCTTCGATCCCGGTGCCGGCGGGCGGCACAAAAAACGGCGCGGCTTTCCAGCTACGCCAAATTATAGTTTGCACCGATTTTATAACAACCGTCTGGCCCAAATTCTCAAGTCTTATATCGGTCAAATCAACGAAAGAGAACAGGAAGAAATTGATGCAATCAACGAGGATTTACCTTTTACTAAGTTACCTCCGTTGTTACTCGGCGATTGACGGCTGACTGGGAATTTGGAATGGGAAATTTGGAATTACTAACAGTCTATCGGGGTCAACATAATACTAAAACCCTTTGTATATCTCGTTGGTGTCGAAGTTTCGATTCCCCTCGCATCCCCCTTAATAAGGGAGACTTTTAATGCTCTTCCCCCTTTATTAATGGGAGTTAGAGGGAACGTAATAAGACTCTTTTCCCCCTCTGAATAAGGGGGTTAGGGGGGAGCGAAACTCAACTATAAACGATATTTATTATGGGTTTTAGTCTTAAGTTGAGACGAATGGTAACAGTCAACCGTCAACCAATTAACCTAATTCAAAAATACTCTCCCATCTTCCTGAATTTCCAGGGATTTTGTATCAGCGGCCACCTCAGTTGTCGCGCTGAAACTGACTTGCAACATACCAGGCATCGCGGTTGCTTGGGGGCGAACCAGCACCAATCCGCCGTCTGGGCGCTGGTAAGTGAGGGTGATTGGCACTTTGAGGGCTTGAAGCAGAATTTCAGATTGTTCGCCCAGAGTTCGCGGCTGGGTCACGCCTACGATTTGATAATTGATGACAGCATTGGTGGTATTCACCAGTTTAATTACTATCATGCCTTCGGCAGGCGTAACTCTCGCACTGGGCATGGGGAAGCGGGGAGGCACATCTGTGGGTGTAGAGGGCATCCCCCTCAGACCGGGACTTGCAGCCGGAGTTGGTTCGCTGACGGGTTCTTCAGTGGCTGCAGGAGTCTCTGCGGGTTGCGAAACGGGTTTTCCTTGTTGGGGCGGTGGGCCGCCGGCTTGGGAAAGTGTTGCGAGACTAACGAGTAAACCTCCGCAGGTGGCTGTTAGCAAGCTGATTTTTTTTAACGGTAGATTGTGGCGAAACATAAATAACTCCTCACAAGTTCGATCGAGGTTTTCCAACAACGTTTATGTTAATCTATGGCGGAAATGAATTTTAATAGCTGGGTTTGGGCGCGAGGTAGGAAGAATAAGGGTTTGAGGGGTAGATTTTTTTTAAACCGCAGAGGGCGCAGAGGAAGAGAGGAAGAGGGGAAGTTTTAAAGGCGGAATTGTTCTGATTTGTGGGCGGGGAGGGTGACGGTAACGGCGGTACCTCGATCGACTTGGCTGTCAATGCGGATTTGGCCGCGGTGATTTTCGACAATTGCTTTGGCGATAGCTAATCCTAAACCGGAACCAGCGGCGCTGCGGTGGGTGCGGGCGGGATCTGCGCGATAGAATCGATCGAATAAATGCGGCAGGGCTTCTGCGGAAATTCCGATGCCGGTGTCTGTTACTTTTATTTGCAGCGCTGGATGTAACATCGGCGAATTTCTTTTGTTTTTAGCTGCTACCTCCAATTCTAATTGAATTTGACCGCCAGAGGGGGTGTACTGCACGGCGTTGCTGACGAGATTGGTAAAAAGTCGGGCTAGTTGATCCCAGTCTCCCAACAGTGTAAAGTTGTCCTCAGCGTTGGGCAGATCGACAATTTCCAAAGAAAGAGAGAGATTTTGGGTTGTGGCGATCGCCTGTTGTTCTTCAATTACCTCCATCAGCAAAGCATCGAGAGGAACCTCAATCCACTGCTGCTGGACGATACCGCTATCTTGTCTGGCTAAGAACAGCAAATCGTCAACCAAGCGCCCCAAACGGCGCGTGAGACGTTCGATAACTTGTAGCTGTTGATGCTGCTGCGGTTCGATATCCGGTTCCGCTAAAGCTACTTGGACGTTTGTTTGAATAGTGGCGATCGGATTTCTGAGTTCGTGAGAAGCATCAGCAGTAAACTGTTTGAGACGCCCGTAAGATTCCCGCACAGGTTTCATAGCCAATCCCGACAGCAGCCAGCCAATAGCTGCAACGCAAATTAGAGTTAAACTCGCGCCCAAAATCAAATCGAGAATTAATTGGCGGATGGGTTTTGTCACTTCAAACCAAGGATGGCTGACTCGCAAATATCCCAGAACTTGGCGGCCGCTTTGTACTCGCTGCGTTACTTGTCTGAGGGAATAGTTTTGATCGGACTGTAACTTATTATTAATTATCCAAACTGTTTCGCCGGTACGGTTAGCGTGAATGGGAATATTCAGCGGTTCCGATAATGTAGACCACAGCAATTCCCCCGTAGGACTGAACCATTCTAAATCAATGTGGTCGTCTTCTACTGCATCGGTGCTATCTCGAAAACTCGCTTGAATATTAACTTGCAATTTAATTTTCTCTGTGGTATTGGGGAAAGTTAGCGGTTCGATAACGAGAGTTCGCTCTATTACTTCTACAACATGATTGAGAGTGTCATCAATGCGATCGATCAAAGTAGTGCGGACGTAGAAGTAGAAACCAGTGGCGAATACAAGTAACAATACAGCAGTAACGGCAGTGTACCAAATAGCGAGGCGGCGGCGTGTAGCTTGGAACATATTGCGAAGGAAGTTCGGCAACTGATTGTGTAATCGATTCAACAGATTTAACCGATTTAATAACTATAACCTTCTTCACTTCTTCTCTTCCTTCGTGTCCTAGCGCTTACGCGGTTCGTTAAAAAAAGCCTTCTTAGCCAATGATTCCAAAAAACTATAACAATATTCCATTATTAATACTTCAGATAGATGTCGAGTTAGCGGTCAGCCTGGTATTGTACTCGCTAAACTTTTTAGGTAGAAAGCCTGTGAACAAATTTTTATTTCGAGCTGCGATCGGGCTATTAATGGCATTTTTTGGAGCAATCACCTATTTTACAAACGACGTACAAAATCCGGTAACTGGAGAGAGACAGCGGGTACAGCTTTCTCCCCGCCAAGAGATAGTTTTGGGATTGCAGGCGCGAGATCAAATGGCCGCTAAGTACGGGGGGCTTTATCCGAGTCAGAGTATTCAGCAGTATGTCGATCGAGTAGGAGAACGAGTTGTCAACGGTTCGGCCGCGAAACAAGCGGGTTATCCGTTTGAATTCCACCTGCTGCGAGACCCCGAAACTGTGAATGCTTTTGCTTTACCGGGGGGACAAGTTTTCATTACTGCAGGGCTGCTGCGACGGCTCAATTCCGAGGCTCAGTTGGCTGCTGTACTCGGGCACGAAAGCGGTCACGTTGTGGCGCGCCACGCTGCGGAACACTTGGCAAAACAGCAGTTGGGCAGGGCTTTGGTAACGGCGGTTGGGGTGGCTACTAGCGACGATCGCGGTGGGGGTCAGCAAGCAGCATTAATTGCTCAAGCTGTCAATCAAGTGGTCGGTTTGCGGTACGGTAGATCGGATGAACTTGAGAGCGATCGGCTCGGTTTTCGGTTTATGACGGAGGCGGGTTACGATCCGAGAGGTATTGTTGAGGTAATGCAAATTCTCGGTGCAGCTAGGAAGGGCGAAGCGCCGCCGGAGTTTTTGAGTTCTCACCCAAACCCTGAAAACCGAGTTCAAAAGTTGCAAGCTTTAATCGCGCAAAATTACCCTAACGGCGTTCCCTCTAATTTGGTGTCTGGACGCGAAGAGTTTGCTAAGAATTTGTCTGGCGGTTAGCAATAATTGCATAGGGCTTTACAAAAGTTATTACTAAAGGCGGATCTAAGTTCGGCTGGGAGTTGGCACGATCGACTTAATGAGCGATCGAGCAATTGGAAAGTTGAAAACCATGATTCAATCTTGGATGATTATCGGCGGCGTGACTTTCTCAGTCGCCATGGGTACTCTGTTTTTTAAACTGCGCGATATTAACTGGGCAGTCAAACTTCAAAGACCGGATTGGATGTTTTTTGAGCCTGCAATTCCGTTAATTTGGACGGTAATTTTTGCTTGCGGGGCCGGCAGCGCTACTTTCGTGTGGGAACAGGAACCAGGGAACCTTAAAACATGGCTGCTGATGGCTTTGTACTTACTTTTAGAAATTGTAACAGTTGCTTATATTCCTGCTACTCTCAGAGCCAAAAGCCTGAAAGTAGGAACAATTTTGGGAGGGGCTGGCGAGATTTTGGGAGTTGTGCTGGCGTTGGCTGTTTTGCCGATTTCTCAAACCGCCGCTTTGTTACTTTTGCCTTACGCGATTTGGGGTGCGATCGGCACTTATACCACTTGGGAAATGATTCAGTTAAACCCAGAAGCTGCATAAATATTCGGTGTTCTTCGGCGCACCCTACATACTATAACGCTCTTCTCTTCTCTTCCTTCGTGTCCTTAGCGTCTTCGCAGTTAGTTAAAAAAAACATTGTTAATAATAGCAAATCCGTGCTAGCGGGTTAACCCACCCGATAAAGTGAGGAAATCCGCTTAACAGTGTGTGGGTATTGGATGAGAAAATAGATGAATAAAACGGCTTTAAATCAAAGGATGACAGTTATCAATGGCCATTAAAGACCAGCCCCAACCACCTCGTTTTCGACAAATTAGCAATGTCTTGTTATTGCTCTCAAGTTTGTTTCTGCTGGCAAACATCTTTTTACCGAATTTGTTCGGCCCCCAAATTCCCCAAGTGCCTTACAGCTTGTTCGTCCATCAGGTTCAAGAACAAGATGTAGTCCGAGCTTCGGTAGGTCAAAATGAAATTCGCTACCAACTCAAAGGCGAAGGTGACAAACCCGGTCAAGTGCTGTCAACTACGCCAATTTTTGACCTGGAACTGCCTAAACTTTTGCAAGAAAAAGGCGTTGAGTTTGCGGCAACTCCCCCTGCCAAAAATGGCTGGATCGGGAGTGTTTTAAGCTGGGTGGTTCCGCCGCTGATTTTTGTGGCGATTTTTCAATTTTTCATGAACAGGCAGGGTGGCGGGCCGCAGGGTGCGCTCTCGCTCGGCAAAAGCAAAGCTAAGGTCTATGTAGAAGGCGAATCGGCGAAAATTACTTTTGCTGATGTGGCTGGAGTAGAAGAAGCTAAAACTGAATTAGTGGAAGTTGTTGAATTCCTGAAAACCCCTGACAGATTTACCGCAATAGGCGCGCGAATTCCGAAAGGCGTGCTGTTAGTCGGGCCTCCGGGAACTGGCAAAACGCTGCTAGCAAAAGCAGTGGCTGGTGAAGCTGGCGTACCGTTTTTTAGCATCTCCGGTTCGGAGTTTGTGGAACTGTTTGTAGGTGTTGGTTCTGCAAGAGTTAGAGATTTATTCGAGCAGGCTAAGAAACAGGCTCCTTGTATTATTTTCATTGATGAATTGGATGCGATCGGCAAATCCCGCAGCAGTAACGCTAGCTTCGGTGGGAATGATGAACGCGAACAAACTCTCAATCAATTGTTAACTGAAATGGACGGTTTTGCGGCGGGCAATACTACGGTAATTGTGCTGGCTGCAACTAACCGCCCGGAAAGTTTGGATGCTGCTTTGTTGCGCCCCGGTCGTTTCGATCGCCAAGTTTTAGTCGATCGCCCGGATTTATCCGGCCGCGAAGAAATTTTGAACATTCACTCTCAAAAAGTGAAGTTGGGCCCGGATATTGACTTGAAGGCCGTCGCCGCTCGCACCCCCGGTTTTTCGGGCGCAGATTTGGCAAATTTGGTCAATGAAGCTGCTTTGTTGGCGGCCCGCAACAAGCGCCTAACTGTAGCTCAGGAAGACTTTTATGAGGCGTTTGAGCGCGTTGTCGCTGGCTTGGAAAAGAAAAGTCGGGTGCTCAACGAAAAAGAGAAAAAGATTGTGGCTTACCACGAAGTCGGGCACGCGATGGTGGGTGCTGCGATGACTGGCGGCGGCGAAGTGTCAAAAATCTCGATCGTCCCTCGCGGTATGGCTGCACTGGGTTACACGTTGCAAGTACCGACTGAAGACCGTTTCTTGTTAGATGAATCGGAGTTGCGCGGTCAAATTGCTACACTGCTTGGAGGGCGATCGGCTGAGGAAGTCGTGTTTGGTAGCATTACTACTGGCGCTTCAAATGACTTGCAAAGGGCGACTGATTTGGCTGAACGGATGGTGACGACTTACGGGATGAGTAAGGTTTTGGGGCCTCTAGCTTACGATCGAGGTCAACAATCAATGTTCCTCAACGATGGTATGGGAAATGCCCGCCGTGCGGTAAGTGCTCAGACTGCTGAGGCGATCGACCAAGAAGTGAAGGAAATTGTCGAAACTGCACACCAGCAAGCTTTGGATATTCTGAAAGCAAATCGAGAATTGTTGGAAACAATTACGCAGAAGCTGTTGGAAACTGAAGTGGTGGAAGGTGACGCACTTCGAGAATTCCTCCGTCAAGTGCGGCCTTTAGATAATAAGGTTCCGGCTTCAGTTTAATAGGGTTTAATTAAACCGCCGATGAACGCAGATGATTCCAAATCATCTGCGTTTTTTGGTATTTCTTAGCTCGTAGATTTTCAAGCAGAAGGCTTCGGAGCCGGTGCCCCCCGCAGCATTCCTTCTGTACTGAGGTCTTCATCGATTTCTTCCCAGTGAATGCCATAGCCTCCTCCGCATATTTCCCATTTTGCCCTTTGCTCGGGCG
Source organism: Microcoleus sp. Pol14D4 (assembly GCF_036701245.1). Classification (NCBI taxonomy): domain Bacteria; kingdom Bacillati; phylum Cyanobacteriota; class Cyanophyceae; order Oscillatoriales; family Microcoleaceae; genus Microcoleus; species Microcoleus sp. Pol14D4. The sequence goes on along the minus strand of NZ_JAUBQM010000084.1, from coordinate 17,152 downwards.
TTGCATTAAACAATCTGGGATACCAAATTAAAGGCACAGTAATGGTTCGTCCATCCATCAAATCAACACTAATTGTTTCTTCTGTAAAATGAATCTCCTTAACTCTCTCGTCCGCTCGAATCGCCAAAATACCCATACCAAGCCTCCCATAAAGTTTGTTGATTTTCTTGTACTACCGACTGTATTTTCCGAAGTTCTTTAGCACTAAAACCAAGGTTGTTTGCCAAACTGACTGGCTCCAACCAAAATTTAACTGATGATTTGTCTCTGTCAATGTGAACATGAGGTGGTTCATTCGGTTCATGGCTGTAAAAGTAAAGTCGGTAAGGGCCTACTCGTAAAATAGTTGGCATAATTTGAGGTTATACAACATTTCAATGCGAATATCTGTAAGTTTTGTATTCTATGATAACACAGGGCGATTTTATATTTTGGTTACAACCCTCTGTAAAAAATCTTTCAAATCTTCCGGCAACAATATGGTATCATCTGGGAATCACAACGTTGGTAGCCTTTCTTTGATAAAACGATTGATTTGAGCTGTTGGTGGGATTTGTATATTTGAAATCGCTTCGGGTACAAGCCATACTGGGAGTGGTGAAACTTTAGGATAAAATTTTTAATATTGACTACGAAAATATTTGATCGTACACTAAGCTTTATAGAACCCATTAGCAGGGAAAGGTACAGTGATAATTCTGCACGACGGCACAAGCAGTGATTTATCTCACGTTCATGCAATGGCTAACCTTGAGGAAGGCTTTGCTCTGTTCGATTATGTTCAAATTGCCTTGCCTAGAGGTCAGTCAAGCGGTAACAACTGGATTGGACAGATAGTTGAGCCAAACCGCAATATCTCAACTGTGAATAACAACAGGCTCGATCCGACGATTCTTCACGGATTAACCCTAATGCAGTCGCATCCAGATGTACAGTCTGTAGAGTCTGTGCAGGTTTTTGAAATAAAAATTTTAGGTGAGTACGATGGGCGACAACTACTCACACCTCGTTTACGTCCCTTGCCTGGAGCTATTGTTAATAGGCTTGATGCCACAGTAACGAGCAGCGTAATTGGAATACCTCAAATAGAACGCCGTAACGATGGACCTTCCAATGTCATTGGTGAACTTCTTAATGCAGCCGATGTACCCCTGTGTATAGATATCAACAAGTTCAATTATCACATTATGGTTAGTGGGGGCACAGGTTCAGGTAAGTCAAACGTCGCAGCTAATCTAATTGAGCAAGCTTTAAAGTTTGGCAAATGTATTTTACTCCATGATGCAAAGCCAGACTATGGATTGGTCAATCGAGCAAACACTGACCAAAATGTAACTGCTCTTTGGCCAAGGTTTGAACAATATGGTTTACAACCACATCCCGTAACTAACCTAATTCGCATTGGATTTCACGGAATGTGTAACCCGAGTAACGTACAAGCAGTTGTTGGCTTTCGCGCATCAGACTTCTCACCAGAGATGTTAGCAGGCTTTTTCTTTACAGGAACTAATGAGCAACTTCAATTTGAAGGATTTGCCAGTGCTGGTGATTCACTGCGGGAGCAGATCAGAAGTGGCGATCGCCAATCATATTCACTTGATGAGATTTTGCAGGATGTAGAGCGTCGAATGGCTCAAAATGTAGACCCACGCGAACAAATTAACAAAGCGACAGGAGACGCAATATTACGAAAAGTTAGAAACCGTCGTCGTGGAATGCCTTGGCTGGATGCTGTAGGGCAGTCAACTGGTAGACAAACAACTGGTCGTCTTCAGCGTTCTCGTAGTTTAAATGGTAATCAAAACGAAAATGTGCAGTGCTTTAGTCTGGAACAATATGTTCAAAGTGGTAGACTTCTCGTGCTTGATTATTCTCATCCTCAAATGGACGAACAATCTTATGCTCTAATCCTTTCCTACTTCTTGCGAATTTGTCAACAATACCGCAGAAGAAGAGAGGCAAATTCAGTAGGTATTGTGCAGATGGTAGATGAGGCACATAGAATTTTTGATAATGATTCTCGACACAGTGGAACTCTAGCGAGTGCATTTGAGCGTGTCATGCGAGAGGGGCGATCTGTGGATCACTCTATTATCCTCAGTCTCCAAAATGCCTCACAGATACCGCCCCGCGTGATGAACAACCTCAATACAAAAGTGGTAATGCGTCAAAACAGCAAAGCTGAGGCAGATGCAGCAACGCAAACAATGGGTAAAGAATTTTCTCCACAAGCAATGAGACTGGGTACTGGTCATGCACTTGTTAGTATGCACGAGTCTAAAGCTACTGTATTGGCACAAATGGCTCCATCACCATTTGAGTTGATGCGGACTGATAATACTGGTAATAGTGTAAACAATCAACAACCTGAATTAGCAACTGTAGGAGATGACTTTGAGTTATAAAAAAGAAACAATAGAAAAAATAGGTTTTAGTGAGGAAAAAAATAATACAAACAACGGTTATATCTCCAAAAGTAAAAAGGTTAATAGACATATTCTTAACGACTTCTACAGTGCTGTAGATAGTAGGGATTTTTATGATTTGGCTGAAGCGGTGTTAGCTGAAATTGAAGACTCAAGTGAGGTTGTTAAATGTGCGGAAGTTGCAAGTAAGAGGCAGCCCGGAGGAGCATTTTACAGAGCCAAGTTATGGGCAAAAATAAGCTATTTATTAGAGGAGATTGGCAATGAAAAAAAACAGAATTTGGAGTTGAAACAACTGTGCGAGTTAGTAGGACTACATCCCAACCAAGCAAAAGGTTATATTATTCAAGGAAAAGCAATCGAAAGCGTTGAAAAAGCTTTTATTAATACAGGAAATTTGCGTGAAGCGCCTCCAGCTTTGTTTCAATACGCTCAACGCCAAAAAGATAGGGCTGGTGAATACCTGATTGAAGCTGCAAAAATTTTTGAAAAAAAGTCATCAGCAACACCTACTCAAATTCATCGAGAATGGTGTCATAAGAATGGCAGCATTCAAGCTAACCTTGACATCATTAAACCTTCTGATTGGTGGGCTTTTGGCCATCCTAAGTGGCGAAAAGAAGAAGATTTTCCAGGTTCAATACCAGGAGAAATTTATGCAAACGCTTTGTATTACTTTGCCCCCAAAACTGGCGTAGCTGTAGATGCAATGGCTGGTAGTGGAATGTTCAATCGCGTTTATGATGACCGCGATCGCTGGCAGAAAGATTCCGCTTTTGACTTAGAAATACACTTGTTCGATCTACATCCCTGTCGGAATTTTATCCAGAAGCATGATGCTCGAAAACCATTACCTATCAAAGCTGATTGGATTTTCATCGACCCTCCTTATTTTGGTCAATCGAATCATCTATTTGATGGTGACTTAGCGGCAGCGAAAGATTACGCTGAATATTTAGAACTTCTGAAAGAAGTTATTGTAGCTTTGACAGATTCTCTTCTTCCGAATGGAAGACTCTGTATATTTTTACCAAAGTGGAGTGGATTAAAACTTGAAAATCCAAACTATGATATTCCTGCTGATGCTTACTCACTTGCTATTAATGCAGGGTTACACTGGATTGATGCAGCTTTTGTTTCACGCGCACGTCAGCAAGAAGCTGGTAGTGCCGTGAAAAATAATGCAGCAAAGCGCGAACGCAGAATGCGCTCGGATACTTGTGTTTTAAATGTTTTTCAGAAGTTAGGAGTTTAAAATGTCGAACACATTTAGAAAATTAGTTAATCAATCAAGGCGTATAACTCGTGATGAGTTTGCTATTAGCTTTGGTGGTATAGCAGATGATGTCGTGGAAATGCTGGACAGCGAACAAGCGCGTCAAGTTGTACGAGAAGCAAGAGAAATTATGGAATCAGTAGAACCTCTTCCTAATGGTAGACAAAGGCTACGTCAAGTTGATTTCGGCTTATTTAGTACAGCAGTAGAATTAGAGAGGGGCGAAGTTGCTGCTGTAGATGGAACTAACACATTGCCCATGCAGATGTACTCAGCAGGACAAGCATTATCAGTAGGAGTGGGTAGTATTTCCTACCGTCGCCCCCTGCAAGAATCTTTACATTATTGGTCGAGTAAAATAGAACTTTCTGAAAGTGAAAATACTGATGATTTCATTAAAATAGAGGAAGAAGGACTTTATGGTATTTCTCAAACAGCGTATCTACGATATTATGAAGTTCTGCATGGTTTAGAAATAGCTGAACCATACATATTTTTTGATGGAACATTAGTATATGAATGGTTAGGCGCTACTCAAGAAGGTGTTCAGTTATATTCCCGATTATTTACAAGTGGAAAAAAATGTTTGGGTGTGATAAAAAATGTAAAAGCTAATCCTGTATTTGCCAAGTTTGCTCGTGCGCTCAGGCAGGGAGAACTATATATAGTAGAAACTTTAGCAGATCATTTAAATCAAAGTAATGTTCCCAATAAAAATCAGGGTGAGGCTCGAAACCGCTACGTTTTAGAAGAATTTAAAAATGGTACAGCAAGCCATATACTTAGAGGACTATTTAAACCAAGAAAAAAAGCATTTGGCTTTGAAGTGCATGAAGATCATTTAGAGGATATGTTGCGGATAATGGCTGCTGACTGCCAGCTAAACAACGTCGGTCACGAGATACCTTTTTTACTTAATCGTATCGATGAGGAGGTCCGTAAAAACTTTAATCCTCGAATTCTTCAAGACAGAATTGCTGTTCGGATGGCTACTCAAAGTGAGGAGTTATTTTTTGAAGAGACAAATGAACGTTCTTTTCGATAAAAATTACAATAGCGATCGTTATAAACATACAGAAACCCGGCTGCTTCAAAACACCGGGTTTCTCCATATTGTTGCTGCATTTTCGATCGCTCAAACTCCGTTTATGTAAGCCATAACAGGAGTACCTTGCTGCTGCTGCGCGATTTCCAAAAGGCGCTGAATGCGATCCTCTGTCGGCGGGTGAGTGCGGAAAAGTGACTGCAAACCTTTAGTCGAAAAAGGATTCACAATTAGCAGCGGCGACATCGCAGGATTGCCGTGCATGGGAATTTCATGACCCATTTTCTCCAATTTCTGCAGCGCGTTTGCTAAACCGATCGGGTTATTGGTAATTTCCACCGCACCGCTGTCTGCTGCAAATTCCCTGGTTCGAGAAATCGCCAATTGAATTACGGTTGCTGATAGCGGTGCTAAAATGATTAAAAACAGCAAACCAAACGGATTCGCGCCTTGTCTGCTATCCCGCGTTACCGGGCCGTAAAGCGCTCCAAAAGTCAGAATTCGCCCGACAAATGTAATTGCACCGGCAATTGTCCCTGCAACTGCTTGAGTCAAAGTGTCGCGGTTGCGGATGTGCGTGAGTTCGTGCGCTAAAACGCCTTCTAATTCTTCGCGGGAAAGCAGCTTGATGATGCCTTCCGTAACTGCTATTGTCGCGTGTTCCGGGTCTCTTCCTGTGGCGAATGCGTTGGGAGATTGAGTAGGAACTAGAAATATTTTCGGCACTGGAATTTGGGCTTTTTCGCTCAGCGATGCTACCATCTCGTAGAGTTCGGGAGCTTCGCTGCGAGCGATCGGCTGAGCGCGGTAAGCCATTAACGCGGCTGTGTCGGAATAGTACCAAGAGCTAAAACTTGAGAAGGCGGCTAGCGCTAAACCGATGTAAAGTCCTTGCTCGTTGCCGATTAAATAATAACTTCCTAAAACGAGAAGGCCGCTTAGGAGTCCTAAGAGAGCGGCTGTTCTGAGTTGATTTGTTCCTAACATGGCGGGTTGAGGGCGATCGCTATTTTGATATTTTTGAGCTTGTAATTAGATTTTCATAATTGCGGGCGATCGCGCCTCTATCTGCCGAAATAACTGCTGCCGCCAATAGTAGTATTTCACCTTTTCAGTAAGAAACTGGGAATGCCTCGGTAGCATCTCTCGCCTGCTCTCAAGAGGCGGTAGAGCCACAGGATATGACATTTCCAGGCTCTGCTTGGAAACGAGATTAAACGAGATAACCATTCTAAATACCCTTTGACTGCAATTACGGTATAATTGGTGAATATGACATAGTAAAAATTCCACATAAATCATGACCATCGATATAGAGATTTTTCAAACTGTCGTCAAGATGCCAGCATCTCTCAAACAAGAGATATTGCATTATGCAAAATATTTACTTGAAAAATACGCAAAAACTGAATCATCTCAAGAACAACTTGAACAACCTCATGGTTATGGTAGTTGGGCCGGTCAGATCGTTATGTCTGATGATTTCGATGAACCGCTGGAAGATTTAAAGGAATATATGTAACATGGAATCCCTTTTAGATACTCATGCCTTTCTGTGGTATTTGCTTGGCGATTCCAATCTAGGTAGTAAAGCAAAAGAAGCGATCGATACTAAAACAGGTTTGTATTTTAGTATTGCTAGCCTTTGGGAAATCTCTATTAAAATAAATGTCGGTAAGCTTCAACTGAATCGGCCATTTGAAGACCTGCCGAAGGAATTGCAATACATTAACGCTCAAATTCTACCAATTACATTTGAAGACACTGAGATTTACGCAGGTCTTCCTCTGCATCATCGAGATCCTTTCGATCGCATTCTGGTAGCACAGGCGCTCAATCATTCGCTAGTTTTGATTAGTCGCGATGAGGCTTTTGATGCTTATCCAATTCAGCGGGTGTGGTGATGATAAAGCAAAAATTTTATCAGTAAGCCTAGCTAACAAAAGAGAATAGCCAGATACCCGACTTGTTTAAGAAGTCGGGTATCTGGCTATTAGGTACAATTCTCCAACCCTAAACCGCTTGCACTTGCTTTTCCTCAACAGCAACAGGCTCTTGATATACAGTTTGAGACTCATTAGCCAAAAACTCTGCCAATTGAGCTTCAATTTCATCCCGCACAATCTGGCGGTATTCCAGGAAATGCTCATTGTGAGCACACACTGTTAAATAGTGATCCCAAACCGCAGGATTGCGCTTAAGAATGCTGAACAAATGATGCCAGAACTTCCAGCGAGTGCTACGCTTGACTCCCTGCCGCCAAACCACAGTTAGCAGTGCTCGCAAGTCTATCCAACTGGGAATTCTTGCAGGTATATTTGCTGTAGGTGCACCCAGCATCAAGAAGTGGCGATAGGTGCGGTCTAAATATTTCTCAGCATCGTACACATCAGAAAATGCCTGAACATATTCCCTCGCGATATCTTCTAGCGGCCGCGTCGGAATGAAGTTCATCAAAGTTGTCTGGTTGAGGTTGCCCGATTTGTCGCGCAACCGCCCTTCTTTTGCTAGTCGGTGGGACAATGCAGTGTGCGGCAAAGCTTGCAGCATTCCAAAGGTTGTGCTCGGAATTGCTGCTGCTTCTGCAAAGTCTACAATGCGCTGACCTGCACCGGGTTTTTCGCCGTCAAATCCGATGATAAATCCGGCCATTACTCGCAAACCGGATTTGGCAATTAACTCTACGGATTCGATCAGAGAATTGCGGGTATTTTGGAATTTTTTTGTCATTTGCAGGCTTTCTTCATCGGGAGTTTCAATCCCTAGAAACACTGCATTGAAATTGCAAGCAACCATCATGTCCATCAATTCTTGGTCTTGGGCTAAATCGATGGATGCTTCGGTGTTGAAAGTAAACGGAAATTTGTGTTGTTCTTGCCAAACTTTTAAGTCTTTTAGCAACAGTTTGACGCTGCGTTTGTTGCCGATAAAGTTGTCGTCTACCATGAACACGCCGCGCCGCCAGCCCAAGTTGTAGAGATAGTCTAATTCTGCAATCAATTGTTGGGGGTTTTTGGTGCGGGGTTTGCGGCCGTAGAGGACGATGATGTCGCAGAATTCGCACTGGAAGGGACAGCCTCTGGAAAATTGAATCGACATTGAGTCGTAGGCGTCTAATTCCAGCAAGTCGAAGCGGGGGACTGGGGTTGTGGTAACATCGGGTTTTACGCCGTCCGATCGATAAATTCCGCTTTTTTCGCCGCGCGCTATTGCTTCGACGAACATGGGCAAGGTGATTTCGCCTTCGTCGAGAATCAGATAATCTATGCCCGCTGCTTGAGGTTCTTCGGGTACGGAAGTCGGGTAGGGGCCGCCGCAAGCTACGGATTTACCGCGCCGTTTTGCTTCGCGAATTATGTCTAGCAAATCTTCTTTTTGGACAATCATTGCGGAGAGAATAACGAGCTCTGCCCATTCCCATTCTGCTTCGGTGATTTGTCGGATGTTGCGATCGACTAACTTAAATTCCCATTCTTGGGGTAAAATAGCTGCTACTGTTACCAAACCCAGCGGTGGCAGCAGAACTTTACGATCGACTAATTCTAGGATTTTCTCGTAAGACCAAAATGTTTTCGGAAACAGCGGGTAAACTAGAAGAACTCGCATTATATGTTAAACCTCACATCAGTAAACAACTTGCGATCGGGCTGGCGTGTTTGAGAGTTCGATCGACTCTCAAGACTTCATGTTAAGGCTAAAATTACGATCTTGCACTCGATCGAATATCTGGCGATGGGTCACACCCCCTAAGCCACACACAATGAGCGCAATTTTTAGCTTGCAGTTCCCTGTTAAAGTTTGCAAATGCTGATATCTTATCGTATTTGACCATTAATTGACGATAATCGCATTTAAAAAGCATGGGATTAAGGCAAAAAAGAACTTTAAACAGTAAATTACTCGTTTGGTACACACGAATCACCCTACATTACTCGTTTGGTTCCCATTCCTTCTTCCCTCGAACCTCTTCCTTCTTCTTGATATCCGTTACATCCGTTACATCCGTTACATAATCCGTTGCCGAACTTCCCTTTTCCTTCTAATTTGAATCTTTGCCGGGAATCCCGCTAGTTCTTAACATATCGGCAACTGTGCCGCAATAACTCGGCATTCCTATGCTTTCGGGATTCACAAGATTTTGATAGGTAAAATGGCGGTAGCTGATGCAAAATCTATCCCAAGCAGCCACCTGAATTCGGAACAGCCAAATAAAGAAATCGGCCAGCCAAGGTGACAGAGTAATCCGAAAAAATATATTTTTATTCAAATACTGGCAAGCTTGTTCGACCACTTCGTTAGCTGTAATCGCCGGATTTCCTAGCACAAAATGTCGCGGTTCCTCGGAAGCCGGCGGATGTTCAACTAAATAATTAACTACTTTAGCAATATCTGCGCCGTGGATGAAGTGAAAACTGCCATCTGCCTTAAACCAGCGAATCAAACCAATCCATTTTGCGACAAGTGGCAGGCCAGATGACAAGTGAGAGACTGGTTTTTCTGCATCTCCTCCCAATACTAATGTCGGGTAAAGTGCCGTAATTGGAGGCACATTGGTCAAGGCTGACAAATGCACCATACAGTTGTATTTTGAGCTAATATAATCTGTCCCCAATTCCCCGGCTTCTTTGAGCAAATTGTTGTCTCGACCGAGAATGCTGGCAGTTGAAAAATAAATTACTTGCTGGCAAGTCTCTGGCGAAAGTAGTTGAATTAGCTGCAGAGTTTTGGTTACGTTAACGTCAAACACTTCTTGAGTTCCTCCCCAAGCAGTGGCAGCTAAAATTGCGACATTAATTGTTTGCAAAAGTTCGGCGTGTTGCTCGATATCTCGCATATCGCCTTGTAATATATGGATGCCGGGGCGGGCTTTCCAGTCAAATTTTAATTTTTCTGGGTTGCGAACTAAGAGGTAAAGTTCGTGGTTTGTTTCTTGAATCAAAGTTTCGGCCATGTAGTGACCGATACAGCCACTTGCACCCGTCACAAAAATTTTTTTGGAGTTCATTTTGCCGCAGGGGAAGAGGGGAGGATTTGAGGATTTTTAGATGGTAGGGACAGGGCATTGCCCATTAGTGACAACTTAAGCCTAAAGTCCATGAGGAATATCGCTTTTATTCGAGTCCAGATCCCCCTAAATCCCCCTTAAGAAGGGGGACTTTGAGTGCTTCATGTCCCCCCCTTATTAAGGGGGGTTAGGGGGGATCTAGACTTTGATACAAACAAGAGAGACGGTCGGTTTTACCTTAAGTTGACACCAATGGGCTCTTGGAGTGTCCTACAAATATCAGGTGCAATTAACTGGATTCGATCGAATTCTACAATCGAAATCAAATCAAGCAGCAACTGCCAGCAATTGGTCGGCTTGTTTTGCTGTTTCAAAGAAGAAACGCACGTTATCTTCGGGAGTTCCCGGTAACACGCCGTGTCCCAAATTGAGGATGTGTCCGCGATGACCGGCTTTGCGAATTGTATCAAGAATTCGATCGCGAATAAACGCTTGAGAACCAAACAACACGCCGGGATCGAGATTTCCCTGAACGTTCATGTTGGGGCCCAAACGCTTGCGCGCGTCGGCCATATCAACTGTCCAATCTACGCTGATGATATCCGCGCCGGATGTTGTCATGCGTTCGAGGAGGCCGGCGCTACCGGTGACTAACAGAATTAGCGGTGTGTCGGGATGGGTTTTTTTGACTTGCTCGAATACTTGTTTCTGGTAAGGTAGAGCGAAGGTATCGTAGTCTTGCGGGGAAAGTTGGCCGGCCCAGGAGTCGAACATTTGCACTACTTGCGCGCCGCAGTCAATTTGATAGCGCACGTAAACGGCGATCGCATCTGCGAATTTCGACAGCAACTGATGCAGTAAAGTTGGATCGGAAAATGCCATATTTTTGATGATGGCATAATCCTTAGAACCTTTGCCCTCAACAGCGTAGGCTGCCAGCGTCCACGGCGCGCCGACAAAACCGAGCACGGTGGATTTGTTGCCGACTTCCTCGCGCAGGGATTTCAGGATAGTTTTGATAAACGGCAAGCTTTCTTCCGGGTTCAGCGGTTGCAGGTTGTCGATTTGCTGCTGAGTGCGGATGGGTGCGTGGATAATCGGGCCTTTGCCTTCGGCGATGTCCATGTCGATTCCCAAACCCGGCATGGGGGTGACAATATCGGAAAACAGAATTACGCCGTCGGGTTGAAACGCGCGCCACGGCTGAAGGGAAACTTCGATGGCAACTTCGGGAATTTCGGAACGTTCGCGAAACGAGGGATACTTTTCTCGCAAATCTCGATAGGCTTTCATGTAGCGACCGGCTTGGCGCATCATCCACACGGGCGGGCGGTCTAGGGTTTCGCCGCGGGCTGCCCGCAACAACAAGGGAACTTCATTTAATGCCGACATTTTAACTTTTCTCTACCTTAGATATTTCAATGCCTTTGGTAGCTTACCACTGTGCGATCGTCCTTTTTGACAAAAAATTCATCTGTCGGCGGGGAGGGAGATGAGGAAAGTGGCTGAGTTCGATAGCAACCTTCTGGCACGGTCAAGGAATTCTTAATAGCTGAAACTCTTGCTAATAGGGAATTTTCACATCCACCCTTTTGCTACAATGACAATGCAAACTAACAGAATCCGCGACCGCGACCTCAAGCAGACGAAGCCTCTAGCACTGGTGCAGCGGCAAAGCGCCCAAAATCACAACCGCGAAATAAAAATATGTTTTTTGACAATTGGTCTGAAATAATTCGGATTTTGACGCTCGGCGTTTCCGCTTACGCCGCGCTGATTTTTTTGCTGCTCGTCTCCGGCAAGCGAACTCTGTCGAAGTGGAATGCCTTCGATTTCATCGTTACCATCGCCCTCGGTTCGACGCTGGCGACTATCATCATGTCAAAAGACGTTTCGTTGGTGGAGGGCGTTTTCGCCCTCGGCTTGCTCATCGGGCTGCAATTCATCGTCACCTGGCTTGCCGTGCGGGTAAAGTGGGTAAAAAATCTCATCAAAGCCGAACCTACTATGCTGCTCGACCAAGGCGAATATCTGCCTGTGGCGATGCGGCAGCAGCGCGTGAGTGAAGAGGAAATTCGGGCGGCGATTCGGGGGACGGGCAGCGCGTCGATCGAAGAAATCGAAGCAGTCGTGCTGGAAACCGACGGCAGCATGAGCGTTGTCAAAAAATCTCCGAACAATTCGCGATCGGCTCTCAAAGATGTAACTTAGTCGATCTTTAAATCTGTAGAGACTCATCTTGTATGGTGCGTCGCTGCTGCATTTTCGAGCTTAATAGTAGATTGTATTGGGCGACGCACCGTACGGTTAATTAAATCGAAACTATCTCGTCACGCAGACTCCGCCCACCACTACCCGACATTGATCTCGGCCCGCATCGAATCTACTATCATCCCGCCGCGCCGAGTCTAAATTTCTAGTCCGCGAATTGTAGTAATAATCTCCCGCCGGAAACCTTCTATTCGGGACAGCGCAGTAAGTTGAATCTTGATTGCCATCGTCAAACCTTACTCTCACCATAGAACGTCTCTCGCGACAATCAACAGACCGCAAGTCAAAATCATCTTGCAAAAGCCGTTCTCTGTCATATTGACCGTCATATCGATCGTCATCTCGCCTCGTGTACCAATCGTCCCGCGAATTGCGAGCTCGTCTGTCGCCCCCATCAATTCCCGAAACTTCCAGCGTGTAGCTACCGCCCCTGGCAGCATCTTTTGCTAATACTAAAAGCTTGTAATCACCACTACGGGGAATTTGATAATTAAAAGAACGGTCTTGCGTAAAAGCGACTTGTTTGTTGTTCCCGTAAAACAGCACCATTACGGGAGTAAAACCGCGACTTCTATCTGTATCTAAAAACACTTCAATGTTGTCGCCTTCCCTCGCGCTGAATGTGTATTCTTGGCCGCGCAATTCTTCGGTCGGAGATCCCGGAACCCACATATTTCGGAAACGGTAAATCGGGGAAGTGCGGCGAATTACTCCATCTATGCGATCGTTATTCCCTATCTGTTCGCCAACTGCACTAGACGAAATGCCAGTGAGTGCCAATCCTGCAACTAGCACAGTGGCCGCAATACTGTTTAACAAGTTGTGTGTTCTCATATCAACCTCTTTGCGAAAGTTTTAAAATCTTTTTGCTGTGTTGGCAGCAACATTTGCACATATAATCCATTTTAAATGTAATTTTAGCTATCTAGTGTTAGCCTCACCCGACAGGACTATTTTGTTGCTGTAAACTATTATTGGGCAGGATTTACGCCACCCCTCTACATATAGCGTGAACGTAGGGGCAAACCTCCCGCGATTCGCGATCGCACAATCTCGATCGCCCAAAACCTCCGTAGATTTACTTATAGTGGTTGGAGCGTGAAAACTTTGATAGAATGAAACATCCCTGCTTAGAATTAGGTAGTGGCAATTGATGCAATTCACGATCGTGTTTTTTGCTATGCCATTAAATTTAAATCCGTTCTTCAAACTATTGTACTCGCTCTTGCCCTACCGGGAAGCAACCCTTCATATACCATTTTCCAAAAATGTAGTCCGCCAACGGCTTGCTGCCAAAGTTCGTACAGGTTTAACGGTTCACAAAGCTATAATCGGGGGAAGCCGAATTCTTTACTGCTACCAAATCGAGCTTGATGGTGATTTCCTCCGCGCGACAATTACTGGCGGAGATTGGAGAGGCTTTTTGGTGGCAACAGGACAAATTCAAGACATTGAAGGCGGTTCGGTGTTGCCATTGAAAATGACTATTCCCACTTTATCTATTGTCTTTTTACTGTCTTTAGGATTGGGTTGGGTTGTATTTTTATTTGTCACCGAAAAACCACCCTTAGAAATCCTCCCATTTTTCCTGATAATTGTACTATTATCCTATGCTTTATTTATGCTGCAGTTTCGCTACCATGCAGAACGCACCTTAAATATTCTGAAATCGACTATTCTTTTACAGAACTTTGATGAATGATTTTCAGGGTATCTAAAAAGTAGTTTTTACCCGCAACTGAGCAATCCCGAATCAGCGTCAAGACTCGCCATAATTCCCATAGGTAAAGCAGCGTTAACCCCCTCGTGACCGAAGGGCAAATCCGAGACAATGGGAATATTCAAGTCCCCCAGCCGATCGCGCAAAACCTCTTCAATGCTAAAACTGGGAATACTCGGCTCAATCTCGCAGCGACTGAAGCGCCCCAAAGCAATGCCCCGCACCCCAGCGAAAGCCCCCGCCATCCGCCACAAAGTCAGCATTCGATCGACCCTGTAAGGAGCCTCAGAAACATCTTCAAACGCGAGAATAACCCCGGTCAAATCCGGTTGATACGGGGTTCCGAGCAAATGAGAAGCCACCGTCAGATTCGCCGGAAACAGCCGCCCGGTCGCTTTTCCGCTGCCCCATCCTTTACCTTGCAAAGATTGTAAGGGACGACCTTCTATGCAGTCAAAAAGTCGATCGACAGACCAATCCGGTTCAGCAGCCAAAGTTGTCAGCATCGGCCCGTGAACGCCCCAAACACCCAATTTAGCCTGATTCCACAGCAAAGCAGTAATATCTGAAAACCCGATTAACCATTTCGGCGGATGGGAATCGGGAGTTGGAAATTGGGAATTTTCCGCCTTTCCCACATTTCCTTTTTCCAAAAGCCGAGTGCTGCCGAAACCGCCTCGAACACAGAGAATACCGCGACAATCCGGGTCATTGAGGGCATCTGCCAACTGTCGGACGCGGTTTTCGTCGGAACCTGCCAAATAGCCCCAGCGATCGTCAAAACCGGGTGTTAATTCAATTCGATAGCCGCGGGATTTCCAAATTTCTACACCCTTTTCAAAATTGGTTGATTCTCGCAAAGTCCCACTAGGGGCAATTACTTTGAGCAAATCTCCTGGTTGCAGAAATTTTATGTCAGTCATTTGTTAGTAGTTATTAGTTATTAGTTATTAGTTATATCGTGTTTGGTGAATCGATCGTAATTCTGTAGTGGCGCGTTTTACAGACAATTTATGACTGAAACCGACAATCTCGAAAACCCACCCCCACCCACCCATAAATACAAACCTACATTGGCGGATTCGATGCAAATTTCAGGTTGATTTAGGTTATCGATTGTGGCGGGGCGGGTTTATCTAGATTGTTTATAATCGTTAGATATTGTCGGTGAAACCCGCCCCTACGGGATATGATAGATTATTGATTTAAGAGCGAATTTTTCAGATTTTTTGTTAATGATTGCTACGGCAAAGTCAGAATTTCCACCCCAGAATCAGTCACCGCCAGAGTGTGTTCAAATTGAGCCGAAAGCTTTCCATCCTTGGTGATAGAAGTCCAACCATCGGCGAGAATTTCCACTTCCCAAGTACCCTCATTAATCATCGGCTCGATCGTAAAAACCATTCCTTGTCTGAGCTTTTTTCCTGTACCCCGTTTGCCGTAGTGCAGAATTTCCGGTTCAGTGTGAAAGACTCGGTGAATTCCGTGTCCCGCAAAATTTCGCACTACCGAAAAACCCTGTGCTTCAGCATATTCTTGAATCGCGGCACCGATGTCGCCAGTACGAGCACCCGGTTTGACTTCCGCAATCCCTCTTCTTAAACATTCCTCGGTTACTTCAACTAACTTTTTCGCTACAGGGGAAGGTTTTCCCACAAAAAAAGTTTTGGAAGTATCGCCATGATAACCATCAACTAAAGGTGTTACATCAATATTAATAATGTCACCTTCCTTCAGAATTTGTTTCGCATTGGGGATGCCGTGACAGACTACTTCATTGACGCTAGCACACAGAGATTTTGGAAAGCCTTTATAGCCTAGCGGAGCGCTTTTTGCTCCGTGTGCCAAAGTCCAGCGTTCGGCTTCGTCGTTAATTTCTAGAGTGCTTACTCCAGGTTTAACCATCGGTTCGAGATGTAGCAGAAGTTCTGCCGCTAAACGGCCTGCTTGGCGCATTTTTTCGATTTCTCTACTGGATAAAAGCACTAAACGTTCGGTTGCCATAGTTTTTTCACTTTTCTTTTTTTGTTGTCGATTAAGAGTTTATTTAACTCAGTTTTAGAATAGAGTTGAACTGCTGCTCAATAAACTTATAAGGTGCGTCAGTCAGCAGATGTTTCTAAAAATTAGCCCGTATTATTACTGACGCACCCTACTAGCAGTGATAGATTTGAACCAGTGTTCACAACGATCGCCCAAAGCTTCCAAAGAGTATTCTAGCTCTACTTGTCGCCGGCAAGCGCTGCGGTCAATTTGGTCTAAGCGGGCGATCGCACCTACCAAGCCATTGACACTATCAGGCTCCACTAAAAAGCCCGTCAGTCCGTCTCTCACAATTTCCGCCGGCCCCCCGCGCTCGTAAGCAATCACGGGCACACCGCACGCTAAAGCCTCGATCGCGACATTTCCGAAAGCTTCCACCCAACGCGGTGTCATCAACAATGCTCGGCACTGACGGACTTGCTCTTGCATTTGGGTTGTTGTCAGAAACCCTAAATATTCTACCGGAGCATCCGGGTAATCTGCACAAATTTTTTGCCAATAATCCTCATCTTGCATTTTGCCCATAATTTTCAGGGGAATGCCTGTAATTTTCGCTGCTGCTACTGCATCTTCTAAGCCTTTCTCCGGGGCGATGCGGCCTAGCCAAGCTAATTTAGACTGCGGTTTTTTGCAAAATTCGTACAGGGATAAATCTATGCCATTTCCCAACAACTGACATTCATCGGCAAAGGCGAATGTTTTGGCTTGAGAAGCGGTGTGAACTCCGATCGTACCAGGAAACTGGAGGGCGGTTTGTCCGGCAATGCGATCGAGGGCTGCTGAAAGGGAGCCCATGCTGATCAAATGTGCGATCGGAGTCCTAAAAAATGGTGTCAAATAAAACGGCAGCCAATCGTAGGCAAAATTAACAATGACATCCCATTCATCCTGAACTTGGCGAGCATATTCCCACATATTCGCCAGCACAGAATCGGCAGGCATCACAATAGGATCGTTGTAATCTTGTGTTTGGGCGGTTACTTGCAAATCGCCCGTTATTTCGATTACTGGAATTGATTTTAATACTGAACCTATCGGCGCTACGACTGCTATTTTATGACCGCGACTCTGCAATTCTTTAGCAATGTTAAGGACTGTAAGTTCGACACCGCCACCCAACCCCGAACCTAGTTGACCGACCGAAGTTGACAGGAACAATAGTTTTAAAGGGTTATTAGTCATTAATCCTTAATCATTAGTCAGCATTCACTAATTTTAACATAATCTAAATTATAAATTCTCCCATCTCCAATCTCAATTTTCAAATTATTTGAAAATTGCTACATTTATTGTAATTGCTCAACCCCCTTGACAAGAGAACGAGATAGACATTAGATAGAGGAATGAAAAAACTCCCTGACCTAAA
>NZ_JAUBQM010000083.1:0-30293 GCF_036701245.1 Microcoleus sp. Pol14D4 | reverse complement strand
GATTGTCGGTATGATCGAATCAATGACGTGGCGATCGGCTAGCTCACTCTTTTAAGATACAAGGGGCGGGTTTTACCGATAATAATTGCCTAAAACCTACTATCTCGTAAACCCGCCCTCCCCGCTATCATTTTGAACATCAATAGAACACTCATGGTTCAAACTATAGACAATCCAACAACTTCTCCCGAAGTCGAACAACGTTTCACTTGGCGCGGTTTGATATGGCATCAATTCAAGGCGATTCAAGCTGGTTTTGAAGACGTGGCAAATGTACGCTTATTTTATTGTGAGGGAGTTTTAGAAATTGTGGGAATTAGTAAACCTCACGAGGCAATTCGATGTCTGATTGCAGCGCTACTGAGCAATTTTTTTCAAGTTAAGAGAATACAATTTTTTCCCAGTGGGAGTTACAGTCAAATTGTTGAGGGTAAATTGGAGTATCAAGCAGATTTGTCTTATTGTTTCGGAACAGATAAAGATGTTCCCGATCTGTGTATTGAGGTAGTTATCACTAGCGGTAGTCCGATTAAACTTCAGAAATACCGACTGATGGGAGTCCCGGAAGTCTGGTTTTGGGAAGATGGCACTCTAGAGCTTTACCATCTGCGAGAGGAAGGTTACGATCGCATTACTAGCAGCGAAGTGCTGCCTGAGTTAGACTTGTCTTTGCTGAAACGCTGTATTTTGTTTGCTTCACCTTTGGATGCGCTTGAGGAGTTTGCTAGAGGAATGGGCGATCGGGAAAATTGATCAATAAACTACTTTTGAAATAGCTCGATCGACTAAACGGTTATTAAATAGGAGCAACTGGCAATGACTGACTCAGAAATACTTAATTCTGATACCATTCAAACACTAAATACTAGCATATCCGAAGTTACAGTTTACACCGATCGCGCTTTGGTGACGCGCCGCGGTACGGTATCTCTGACGGGAAACGAGCGAGAATTGGCGATCGCCTCTGTACCCGCAACCCTCGAAACAGAGTCAGTCAGGGCCACGGGTGCGGGTACAGTTGCTGTGCGATTGCTGGGAGTGCGAACCGAAACAGTGTTTAGCAGCGAACCAGTGGGCGATCGCACTGCCGAATTAACCCAACAAATTCAGGAATTACAAACCCAAAGACGTGGAATTAACGACAAAATAACCGCCCGAAAAATTCAGCTCAAATTTGTGGAAGGTTTGAGCGAAAAAAGCGTCGGTTTCTTTTCTAGCAGCATCGCCAAACAGCAGGTAGGTTTAAACGAAACTGGCGAATTGCTCAACTTTTTAGGAACTAATTACGTAAAATATGTAAGTGCGATCGCCCAACACGAAAAACAACAGCGCCAATTAGATAAGCAAATAGAAGCTTTGCTGCTGCAGTTGCGGCAAGTACAAACTCCCCATTCCCAGCAAAGTTTTAACATCATTGTTGCCATAGAACCCAGTGGCACCGGCAATTTTGAACTAGAAGTTTCCTATGTAGTCATGGGAGCCCGCTGGACTCCCCTTTACGACTTGCGAGTCAACACTACCAACAACCAAATTAATCTCAACTACTTAGCCGAAGTCAATCAAAATACAGGCGAAGATTGGACGGGAGTAGGGCTGACTTTATCCACAGCAAAACCGGGAATGGGTACTTTGCCACCAAAACTCGAACCCTGGTTTATCGATACTGTTTACCCAAAATCTCCTCAAACCCGAGACTTTATGATGACACGCAGCAGACAGCCTGCGGAAGCAGAAATACCACTAGATTATACAAACTTAGAGTTTGATGAAAGTGGGCCACCTGCTGCTGCCGCACCCCAACTCATAGCAGCTCAAACCGCGACCGCACAAGTATCGAAAGAAGGCGGCACCGTCTCATTTCAAGTAGGGGGAAATACCCAGATTCCCAGCGACGGTACACCCCACAAAGTGACGATTTTTAGCGAAAATTATCCGTTTAAACCTGAATATATAGCCGTTCCCCGATTAGTCAGTTTTGCCTATTTACAAGCAGTTGTTGTGAATCCGCTGACAGGTGCAACTCTTCTGCCCGGTAAAGCAAATATCTTTCGGGACAACACTTTTGTTGGTATCGTAAAATTGGATAATGTTTCGTCTGGTGAAGAATTTAAACTGAATTTAGGAATAGATGAAGGGCTAAAAATAGAGCGGGAATTAGTGGAAAGACAAGTAGATAAAAAACTGATCGGTCAGCAGAGGCGTACGAGTTACGCCTATCGTTTGAGTGTGACTAACCTGCGGCAGGTGCAGGTACACCTGACACTACAAGAGCAATTGCCAGTCAGCCGCAATGAACAAATTAAAGTGCGGTTGACTCTCACTAATCCGAAGATAGTAGCAGGTGAAATGGGAGTGCTAGAATGGATAATGTCTCTGCCGCCGCAAGCAAAGCAAGAGTTATATTACCAGTTTGTTGTCGAACATCCTCCCGATTTAGCAGTCACAGGTTTAGATATTTAATTAGGATTTACACTCTTAATCTGTAACGCCAGCTACAGATTATACCACTTCTTAAAAATATTGCTATATAGAAATTATAGGCAATCGTATGTAGGGAAACGGCACTGCCGTGTCCGGCGGGGGGTTGTGCAAATCAAAGATAATTTGTATAAAATTGGTAATTGTAGCAAGACTATTTCCAATTGGTATTACTTATCAAAAATTTGACGATCTGACTATCAACAAAAAACCAGGATGAATTACAACTGGCGAAAAGTCTTGTCTAACGGTATAATTCCCCCTTCCTCAAAAAAACGCCCCGATTTTTCAACAACTTGTACTCCAGCGATCGCGCCCCTGTTGTTTAGCATCGTACAAAGCTTTGTCTGCATAGGCTACCAGTGTATCTGGTGGAACTTCCAAGGTGGGTATGAGTGAGGCAATACCCAAACTGACTGTAACGATCTCCTTCACGTCAGACTCTGCATGGGGAATCGCCAGATCGTGAATTCCTTGCTGAATGTTTTGTGCCACCTTAATCCCTCCTTTTAAATCCGTATTCGCCAGAAGTACCACAAATTCTTCTCCACCGTAACGCGCTGCTAAATCGGTGGGACGACGGACTACTTTTTGTAATGTTTGCCCTATTCTAATTAAGCAATCATCCCCAGCCAGATGACCGTAGTAGTCGTTGTAGGATTTGAATTTATCAACGTCAAATAAAATTAGAGAAAGTGGCTGCTTTTCTGGCGCTAGGCGTTGCCATTCACCTTGAAGACGATTGTTGAAACACCGACGGTTAGCCACATGAGTCAAACCATCTAGATTGGCCAGTTCTTTTAATTTTTGATTGGCATCTTGGAGAGCCAATTCTATTTGTTTGCGGGCGGTAATATCACGGATAGTAACTGAAAAACCATCTCCTAGCTTGACTGCTACGAAGTGAAACCAGCAAGATTTTCCTGATTCATAGTAAAAATCCTGTTCTAAAGATTCCCCCGTCTCGACAATATTAACGAAGCAATTAAATAGTTTTGGATCAATATTACTCAAAAACTTTTTTAGTATCAATTTGCCAATCATCTCTTCATGCCTACTGTTAAAAGCTCTAGAAATCAGGGGGTTGACGACTAAACACATAAAATCCTCAATCTCGCCTGTTTCGGTGTTACGAACAGCCTGCATTGCCGCAATACCATCAAGGGAACTATTCAAAACACTAGCCAGTAAAGCCCTCGATTGATAAAGTATCTCTTCTGCTTCCCGGCGCTTAATATTTTCTTGTTCCAGAAGCTGTTGCTGGCGTTGAATGGTTAACTGATTTTCCAGACGCGCCACTACTTCTTCGATTTGAAATGGTTTGGTGATGTAGTCTATAGCCCCTGAATCAAAGGCGGTTACTTTGTCGAAGACATCATCTAAAGCACTAATGAAAATTACTGGAATGTGGCTAAAATATGCATCCGCTTTGAGAGTTTTACAGACTTGATAACCATCCATTTCAGGCATCTTAACATCTAAAAGAATCACATCTGGTCGCTTTACCTTCACCGTTTTCAGTGCCATCCGCCCACTGGTAACGCTGCGAACAGTGTAGCCGAGTTTGAGGAGCGCATCGCTTAGTAATTGTAGGTTTTCGAGAAGATCGTCTACAATTAGAATATTACCTTTATTTTCGATTTGAGAATTAAGATTCATTGCCACTCCGGGGTTCTACTAAATCAAGAATCTGCTCAAACTTAAATTCACGTGCAAGTTTGGTCAATGATTTTATCAAACGAGTTTCTGTTTTGGGAATTTCTCCTACAACTTGTAACACGAGGTTGGTATTTGCCTCAAGTGCAGCTTCGTATAATTGAGTAATCCATTCTTGAGTCATACAGGTTAAATCTTCCGATGTCAAGGGACGTATTTCTGTATCATCCAAGACAGGAGATCTTGTTTCTGCATAGATATATTTGACTCCCAAATGCTTAGCTAGTGCGTCAAAAATGGTGTGTTCAACGAAGGGTTTGCGAACAAAGTCATCACATCCAGCCGAAAGCACGATCGCCTTTTCTTCTTCCAACACACTCGCCGTTAACGCGATTACAGCCGTAGCATTGCCTTTGGTGGTAGATTTGATGTATTTTGTCGCTTCGTAGCCATCCATAACTGGCATCCTCATATCCATCCAGATTAGGTGCGGTTCCCATTCATCCCAAATGGCGATCGCCTCTTGTCCGTTACTAGCTTCTTTCACCTCAAATCCCAAGGGACTCAACAACTTAATTAGTAATTGTCGATTAATAGATTTATCATCGACTGTGAGAATTTTGTAGCTAAGTTGACCGGGCACCAGTCCCAGCACTCTTGGATATTCTTCTGTACTCTTGCTGTTTGTTACTTGACCCAATTTGGTCTGAATATAAAATTGGAAACTTGTACCTTTTCCTAATTCGCTTTCTACAGAAATATCCCCACCCATCAATTGCACAAATTTCCGGCTAATTGCTAAACCTAAACCCGTTCCTTCCTGCATATCTTTTCCAGCTTGAGCTTGACTAAAGGCATCAAAGAGTTTTGGCAGTTCTGCTGCTGCGATACCCACCCCTGTATCGCGAATACGGAAATGCAAATTAAAAACATCTGTTGCTTCTCTATCTCCCAGAAAAACATTGAAAGTGATTTGACCCTCGGAAGTAAATTTGATGGCATTGCTGACTAAATTAATTAAAACTTGACGCAGTTTTATTTGATCGGTACAGATATACCGCGGCACATTTTCTGTTCGCTGGAATACCAAATTTAATCCGGCATTATTAGCCCGCAGATGCAACATATCTTCTAAATCATTCAGCAAGATATGTAGGTCAAAGTCTGTAGGGTTAAGGGTGGTTTTACCTGCTTCGATTTTTGATAAATCGAGTACATTATTAATTAGCGTTAACAGATAATCACCACTGCGATAGATAATTCCGGCATTCTCGTATTGTTCGGGGGGCATATTTGTGGCGCGTACCATCAACTGCGAAAAGCCGAGAATAGCATTGAGGGGCGATCGCAATTCGTGGCTCATATTGGCAATAAAGGTACTTTTGGCTTGATTTGCGGTTTCTGCTTTCACTGCCAACTCTCGGGAAACCTTCTCACTTTCCTGCAAAGCCATAGTACGCTGAATCACTCTTTCTTCTAATTCCGCATTAGCTTGTTGTAATTTCAAAGCCGCTTGACGATTTTCCGAAACAATCGCAGATGTCACCATCGTCGTAATGGAAAGTACCCCCACAAATAAAAGTAGTAATAAAAGGGAATTACGATCCAATGCCGCCTTATAAAAAATACCAATTTGATAAGCCGTAGTGATAAAAGCCATACTACAAATGGCGGTGACTAAAATAGTAGTAACTTTCTGACTAAAACGAAAAACAGACCATAAGAGAGGGGGTAAAAGTAAATATTCTACAGGTTGACTCTCAAATAAGGCAAATTTAATGACTATTCCCAAAAGAATAGCAATAATCATAAATTCTCCACTATGCCAAGACTGCGGGGCATAAAACTTCTGTTTTTTAAAACAACAAATTAATAAGAAAGGTGTAAAAAGTAAGATGCCTATACTATCACCAATCCACCAACCAGTGAAAGTTTTTAGAAAGTCAGAATGGGGGAAAATTTTCTGATAAATCAATGAACAAGTCCCGATCAAAGCATTTGGTAAACTAACTCCCAAAAAACTAACGGCGATAAAAATTACTACATGATTGACTTCATTAAAAGGAAATTTTGTGCGAGTTGACCGTCGAATCACAAATACTGCCAATAAATTCCAAATCGTTACACTAATAGTATTGAAGACAGCACTCAATAATAAACTTGGGGATATCTGCCACATGATTAAGGTCGCAATAAATTGACCCATAAAGATACCTAACCAACGAGAATAACCCCACTCCAATAAAGTGGCGAACATCCATCCTGTTCCTGGCCAAACGGGTGAAATATATGGTGGAATAAACGTAACACTGGATATCTTATGATTATTCATGAGAAACCAACAAATCAAAGGATAAACAATGGAAATAATCAGAACTTGCAGCCACCAGTGGGGATTTTTTATTTCTAAACCGAGACCCTTTAAGAGGTTAATAAAATGTTTTTTTGCCATCTTTTTTTAGGTATCAACTTGCTCTACAAAAAATGTAAAATCTCAATTGTGAACCATTAAAGCTTCTCTTAAATCAAGAATTTGCTCAAATTGAAATTGACGTGCTAATTTAGTCAGGCTTTTGATTAAAAATAGTTCTGTTTCAGGAATTTCCTGAATTACTTTCATCATTTTTTCTGTGTTTGCTTCAAACACAGCTTTAGATAAGCTTATCATCCATTAATGGGGCCTTAACTAGGTCGGTGCTGTAAAACGCAACTATGTAAACGATCGTCAAGTATCAAAATGCCAAGAAAGCAGCACTAGGAGACCCTGTTTACATACAGTTGCATAGTTCAGTTTAATCCCGCCGACCTACTTAATAAATCCTCAACATCTAAAAAACTGGTTTACTAAATGCTGCTACTGTCATCTATCAACTTGCTGCTGTATATCCCAATTGATTGCCAATTCCCCAAAAACCTGCAGAAGGATTCAGCACCTGAACCTGCTTTTTGATGCCCAACAAACGCGCTGCCAACAATTATGTAATAGTTTGTATCTGAATCCGTGGTATTATTCCTATTGAACAGCGAATCTCCTGTCATCAAAATTCTGATAGTAGCTTCAGGCTTGGCTGAATCGATTTGTTCAGACCGTTGAGAAAACAGATTGTACTGAAGTCTATTTCCAAAGCGATATACAAGTTGATTTGGTGCAAATATCTAGTCAGCATCAGCTTGCAACAAAGCAAGATTTCCGAATCCCAGCAAGCGCAACGCAGTTTCTATCGCACTCAAAGAGGCGATCGCACAACTGGGAATCCCATACTTAGCTTTCAAAAATTTACCTGTAATTTGTAAACTGCAAAGCCACCGGATAATCTTCTTGCTTCAAGCGTTGAATTACCAACTGCAAATCATCCTTATCCTTAGCAGAAACCCGCACTGCATCGCCTTGAATCGAACCTTGAATCTTTTTAAACTCATCGCGGATTAACTTAGTAATCTGTTTCGCGATTTCCTGACTAATCCCTTTTTTAAGTTTAATTTCTTGACGCACGCGACTGCCGCTAGCAGGTTCAGCTTTGCCGTAATCAAAAATTTTCAAAGATAAATTCCGCTTGGCGGCTTTAGTTTGCAAAACAGTGTGAATCGCATCGAGAGTAAATTCGCTGTCAGTATTGACAGTAATGGATTCTGCGCCCAATTCCACGGTAGTTTTGGTATCTTTCAAGTCGTAGCGGCTTTGAATTTCCCGCACAGTTTGGTCAACAGCGTTAACTAATTCTTGCCGATCGAACTCGCTGACAATATCAAAAGAATAACTAGCAGCCATAAATTAGTAATTGGTAATGGGTAATTGGTAGTTGGTAATGGGTAATTGATAGTTGATAGTTGGTAATTAGTCATTAATTAAGCGTCTCTTAACTAATGACTAATGACTAATGACCACTGACTAATAACAATTAACCATTAACAGCCATTAAACTGAAATAGAATAAAGTAGCTGTGCAAGAAGAACTAATCGCAAACATGAGCGATCGCCCCAGCGGCACATTCAGAATATAGAAAACCGAAAACAACAACCGGGCGATCGTAAAAGCGATCGCAGCCCAACCCGCCGGTTCCGAATCTACCCCCGTCACAAAAGCCATCAAAGCCGCCGCTGAAAACAGCATAAACGTCTCAAACGAATTTTGGTGAGCCCAAGTTGCCCGCTGAGCGTAAGCCGGCAACTTATCAAACATAGCGCGGGGGGCTGCTTGGTCGTAGCCTAGCTGCAAGCGGGCGAACGCAACCACCAAAAACGGTGCGTAAACCAGCGCAGCAGCAGCAGCAATACAATCAAGCAGAATAACCGACACAGGTAATCCCAACAGCATCATCCGCCTCGCAGTTCAATCAAAATAGAACAGAGTAACTACCTTGCGCTGTTCCTCCGCATCCTGGCAAGTTTTCAGCAAAGTGTGGCTTTCGTGAAAAGCAAAACAGATCAGTTGCTGGCAGCGAGAAATAATCTCCTGATTGCACATGGCGCTTGCTTCCGGGAGAGACAAGCTATCATTTTTGGGATTTTCTACCAAATGTATCACTTGTTCGAGTTGGTCGCGAGACTCCCGAGGCTGGCGACTCATGCTTTGTGGCAAAATCACCGTCAGCAGATTAGGATCTGCTCGCATGGCCCCCCGAATTGCTGCTGAATTGGTGCCTGTAGCGCCAGAAGTGATGAGCTGATTGCCTCCCAGAACTATGGCGTAGCTCAGCATCTCAATTAGCTGCTGGTGGGTAATAGGAACGTGGCGAGAACCCAAAAGAGCAATCCGCTTGGAGCTGGTTTGCTGGATCGCCGCAAGTTCTTGTAAAAAATCATCTACTCTGGGTAGCTCAATTGATTGACTCAAAGAATTTATTAAATTAAATAAAACTACGTTGTGGATTTTAGCAGACTCACTAGCCATTGCCGCCAAAAAGAAGTTAAGAATTGCTGATTTACGGGTTCAGACTAGAGGATCTGGAGATTTGAGGAAGCCCGAAGGCAGAATGTCTGAAGACATTCGGCAGCCGGAGCTCAAGGTAGAATTCAAGAAAAATTGAGAATTTAAGAATTTTGGCTTTTTATTTATTTAAACAAAAAGTTCTCTGCCGAATACCTTCTTCCCTCAGCTCCGGCTCTGTTATTAATGGACTCGATCGCTCAGACCCAAGGATGCCATCAGACCCTCAAGGTCAAAATGTTCTGCCATTAGCTGAGTAACGCATTCCACCTTGATCGGTTCGTGCAGGCGCACGCTGCCAAAGGTGCTGTCGATAATTTCTACCGTGGTTAAGGTATCCAAATCAACAGACAAAACCGGAATTTCCATTTCTTCTGCCCTGCCAATCACTAGGGGAGAAGGAGGCAAGTGGCCTGTCAAAATTAAGCACTGAGTCGAGCTCTCCAGAGCCGCTAGCTGAATGTCCGTGCGATCGCCCCCCGTCACCACCGCCATATTTCTCGCTTTGCGGAAATACTTCAGAGCCGAACTAACATTCATTGCACCAATTGTCAAGGTTTCCACCATCAAATCCAAACGGTCTCGACGGCACAGCACATCAGCTTTCAATTGGTGCACCAATTCTTTGACGCTGACACTCCGCAGCAAAGCACTTCTCGGCAGCATTCCCAAAACAGGAATACCCGCAGCCTCCAGAAAAGGCCGCACAGTCGCCGTTACCGATTCTAGTTTGTCCGAGGGAACGTCGTTGAGTACCACGCCCAGCAACCGCGAACCCAAACGCTGTTTAGCAGACAGCAAATCGTCTATATAAAGATCGATCGGGCGGGCTACCAACAGCACAGAAGCATCAACTGCCTCAGCGACTTGAGCCAAAGACAAGTCAAACAGACTGCCTTCCTCCAAATTAGCTGGGCCTTCTAACAGCACCAAGTCTCCGCTGGGAGCTTGCAAATATTCCGCTAAAGACTGGCGGTAATCTGTTTTGTCTTCTCTCCGCAAACGCTTGTGGACCGTCTCTTCATCCAAATACAGCAGTGTTGACGGCATCTGACTTTCTGAGAGCTTCAGCGTCTCTACCGCGAACCGCACGTCTTCGTCCTCGATCCCAGCTCCCTCAGAGCTGAAACAGGTTCCCAGAGGTTTGCCGTAGGCGACGGCCAGCCCCTTGTCCCGGAGTCCGAGTGCCATCCCCAGAGCGATGGCAGACTTGCCGCTGTAAGCTTTTGTGGAACCGATCAGCAAATATTTAGTCAATTTGGGTACGCCTTCAATCCTCAATTTGCACCTGTCTATTTCAATAAATTTAGTTTTTTCTACAGTATTTGTGAACTGCGACTCAATTTGGCAATACAATTATACTCGATTTTGTCGCTTTTGGGCAGCTTGTTTTCTTACGGAAAATTATTATTCACATATTCGCCACCCTTTTCTGCCCATTCTTTTTACTTGATTTGGGAAAAGGAGTTTTTGAATTGTTTGTTTTACCAGCAGTTTTTGATAAGTATTAATCGACCCTAATTTATTTAAAAACCGATTTAATTCTAAGGTTTTTAGACCTTATTATTGCCCGTATTCGAGCACGAACATTATATAAAATAAAAACAACAAGGTAAAAATGGATGATAGATCTTACCTAACACCCGATTTATAGGGTTTAGAAAACTTTTTAGTTGCTAAATAGAAAAGTGTCTAGGAAGAAATCACGGTGCTTGCCTAATCAGTTTTGGATATAATTAAAAATGGATAAATATTATTAGTTATTAATTATTAGTGCGCTCGCCCCCGTTCAAACTGATATCTAGCAATGCGAGCAATAAGCTTGTTATGCTCGGACTGCTAGCATCTAAACACATAAATTGTCGGGCGGTGTCGGCTGGCATTTCCGCAGCCTTTGGGCTGATTGCGATGCTAGCCCGATCGCAGTTCCAGGGCTGTAGATTGATTTTCCTTGGGGGGATCTACAGCCCTTTCCTCTCAGCTACCGAGTCGCAAAATTTGAACGAAATCGGACGGCGCGATTCGCCTCACGGCGATAGCTTCGCTCGCGCGTACTCGCACAGCACCAATATCCGAAATAGGCTTTTGCGCTTGTCCCACAACAAATACAGCAGTTTTCAATTGGATGAAATACAGGTATGGACTCAGGCAAAGCCTGAGTCCATACGCGAAATCTGTATCACGCTCAACTGAAAACTGCTGTAGATTTACTTTAGCAATGGGGATAAGTGCTGACCCCCAAAGGGATTATTGAGAATGATCCAACAACTCACTTACTCTTTCCGCTTCTCAAATAGGACTGGCGCACCAATAAAGTGTAATGTTGCCGTCGTGGCTTTACACTTTATTGGTGCGCCAGTTATAGCGCCCGTCAATCGATTTTAGATTTTAGATTTTAGATTTTAGATTGAAGAAAGCAAGCCCACTGATAAATCCGGGGGCTGGCGATCGGGATTCGGAGCTTTTTTCACGATCCACGAATGAATCCGGGGGCCCCGGATTAAAT
Source organism: Microcoleus sp. Pol14D4 (assembly GCF_036701245.1). Lineage (NCBI taxonomy): Bacteria > Bacillati > Cyanobacteriota > Cyanophyceae > Oscillatoriales > Microcoleaceae > Microcoleus > Microcoleus sp. Pol14D4. The sequence continues at coordinate 18,725 of NZ_JAUBQM010000083.1, read as the reverse complement.
TGCTTGATTGTCAATTGCAGACTTTCGGGAGTGCGGCTGCGGTGAAAGTTATTCATCCATTCGCATCAGCTTGCGGTAAAACGTTTTAGAAAAATCGACGGTACGAGTTCGCTGAAAAGTCAGGAGAACCTCAATTAAGCAACTAACAAACTCAGAGCTTTGCATAGTCACTTCGTAGCTGAGTTCAGCATTGCCGTCAAACAACACCCGACAGCGGGTTAAGTCGATCGGCAGCGACGAGATATTCCAACTAGCGACAAACGGCACGCTCTCCCCGCCGTCAATTTTTCTTGCCCCCTCCAAGCTTTTGAGCTTGTAGAGGCCAATAGCGTGCGGTAAAAACTTGCGCCTGGGCTCTTGACAGAAAGGCGCGTAGACTTTCACTTCTTTGTCATCGGCTGGCTTGAGTTGAGGAATAGACATATTTCCACCTCAGACAATTATTACTAACAGATAGTTTAGATCCCCTGAAAAAACTAACAGATATTCCAGGTCGATCGCAAGCAAAAGTCAACCAAAATACTCGATGCAGTACCCGTTTACCAGGGCCGTACAAGCACCGAACCCGCTGGTTGTCCTCCCGTCCGCTTTCGACAAAAGCCCAGAAACTGATACAGTAGATGCTTATATCTAAAATCAAAAACTATTGGTGGTTGAATCAAGTAACCTATGCAGGAGAGTTCTTGGCCAGAAAACGACGCTCGCAGCGAGCTTAACTTGGACATCTCTGATTTAGCTCAAGAAGAGCTCAAGAGTTTGACCTCGCACTCGAAGCTCAGCAAAGTATTTGCTATACCAGACATTGGCGACAGGGTGTTTGACGCGGAAACAAAAGCAGAACTCCCGGTTGCGGTGTCTGTGCCGGGAACTCCCTCCTTTCCTCAAAATCTGTACCGGGGACGCCGCGGAAAAGCCGCCGCAGTGCTTGCTGCGATTTGGGCCGGCACGATCGCCCTGCACTTGATTTCTTGGGGTGCGTGGGTAGTGTGGGGGTTGACGGGACTGCTGTGGATGCAAGCATTTCGAGTTTTGTTTGCTTCCCCCAAGCCCGCACTGCCGCCTCTTGCCGATGAAAGTCGAGAGGAGTGGCCTTACGTGTCGCTGCTGGTAGCGGCGAAAAATGAGGAAGCGGTGATTGCCCGATTCGTAGAATCCATCTGCAATGTAGATTATCCGATCGACCGCTATGAAGTTTGGGCGATCGACGATCACAGCAGCGACGCCACGCCGCTAGTATTGGAACAGCTAACCAAAAAGTACCCCCAGCTCAAAATATTTCGCAGAGGAGCAAATGCCAGCGGCGGGAAGTCGGGAGCCCTGAATCAAGTGTTACCGCTGACTCGCGGGGAATTTGTCGGAATATTTGACGCCGACGCGACAGTAACGCCGGATTTGCTGCGCCGGGTGCTGCCAGTGTTCCAAGGAGAAAAGGTAGGGGCTGTGCAAGTCAGAAAAGCCATCGCCAATGCTTCGGTAAATTTTTGGACTCGCGGCCAAGAAGCAGAAATGGCTCTCGACAGTTTTTTCCAGCAGCAGCGGATTGCGATCGGCGGCATTGGAGAATTGCGCGGTAACGGCCAATTCATGCGCCGCACCGCCTTGGAAAGCTGCGGAGGCTGGAACGAGGAGACGATTACCGACGACCTGGATTTGACGGTGAGGCTGCACCTAAACCGATGGGACATTGAATTTCTCGCTTTCCCAGCCGTGTCAGAAGAAGGAGTCACTAACGCTCGCGCTCTGTGGCACCAGCGCAATCGCTGGGCAGAAGGTGGCTATCAGCGTTATCTTGACTACTGGCGGCTAATTTTGCGGAACCGCATGGGAACTGGGAAAACTTGGGATTTATTTGGATTTTGGGTATCTCAATATTTCTTACCGACAGTAGCCCTACCCGACTTTGTGATGTCAATTGCGCTGCGCCGGATGCCGATCGCCAGTCCCATAACTTTTATGACCCTTACACTGTCGGTGGTGGGAATGTTTGTCGGTTTGCGCCGCACTCGCAAAGAGACCAAATTTGACGTTAAAAGAGTTTTTCTCACCTTGCTGCAAACACTGCGGGGTACTGTGTATATGTTCCACTGGCTGCTGGTAGGGACTGTGACGGCTCGGATTGCGGTACGCCCCAAGCGGCTCAAATGGGTCAAAACCGTCCATCAAGGCGCTGTTAATAGCCTCAAGTAAACAATTCGCAGAAATATTTCGGCACAGTATGGCCGAAAATCCGAAGATTTTCCGAGGCAAAAAAACACTAACGCTCGCCAAATATCTGCCCGCCAGAGCCGAGAGTGAAAATTGGCAATTCCGAGAAAAAAACACTTTGAAACAGCTTAGGTAATAGGTAATCGGCGAGCGGTAATAGCGAATAAGTAATCGGCCATACAAAAGTCTAAAATTAAAAGATAAAAGCGAGAATTTTTAACTTTTAACTTGACAAAAAACCAATTACTATCTATTAATTATGAATTGCCAATTAGGACGAATTGCTTGTTGCCAACTACCCGTCACCCGTAATTGATAATGGATTTGTTAGAGTACCAAGCTAAATCTTTATTTCGCCAGATGGCAATTCCGATTTTGCCGTCGCAGCGGATTGACAATCCCGCCGACCTCAAAGGACTGAAAATTCCTTACCCCGTTGTACTCAAATCGCAAGTGCGGGCTGGGGGACGGGGCAGGGCGGGCGGTATCAAGTTTGTAGAAAATACGATCGATGCAGTAGCAGCGGCTCAAACAATTTTTAATTTGCCGATCGAGGATGAATATCCCCAAGTCCTGCTGGCAGAAGCAAAGTACAACGCTGACCAAGAATTGTACTTAGCGGTACTCCTAGACCCGGTAGCCCGCCGCCCGGTGCTTCTGGGTTCGAGACAAGGAGGTATGGATGTCGAAGGGTCGATCGAGCAAATGCAGCAAGTGGCAGTAGATCAAGAATTTTCCCCATTCTACGCGAGGCGTCTCACGCTGAAAATGGGATTGCAGGGAGACTTGATTCAATCGGTGAGCACCATTGTCGAAAAAATGTACCGGCTGTTTGTCGAAAAAGATTTAGATTTAGTAGAAATCAATCCTCTCGGCATCAGTCCGACGGGAGAGGTAATGGCTTTAGACGGTAAAGTCACCGCCAACGACGATGCCTTGGGGCGGCATCCAGATTTGGCTACACTCTCAGGGAAGAGGCAAAGCAGCGGGTTGGCACGGGAAAGGAGAAGCCCCCATACCTCTGGCGATCGCTCCCATTCCCACTCGAAGGTTCAGCAGCAGCCGGAGTTTGACCCCAAATCTAAATCCCCAATCTCGAATTCCGAATCCCTGCAATTAATCGAACTAGACGGGAATATCGCGGTTTTGTGCAACGGAGTGGGCCTGACAATGGCAACTCTAGATGCTGTAACCCACCAAGGAGGAAAACCAGCTAATTTCGTGAATATTGGTTCCCTAGACCGCTACGATGCAGCAAATGCCCTGCGCGATCGCGCGGAGTTGGGTCTGGAGTTAGTCGCTCAGGATAAAAGCGTTAAGGTGATACTTGTAAATATTTTGGGCAGCGCCTCCAAGACCGAGGAAATAATCGCTGCAGTAGTCGGCTATTTGGAACGGAAAGCTCGCGCTAACCGCCACATCCAAGTGGTGCTGCGGCTGGTAGAGATCGATGCTGATGCTGTTAAAAAGCGTTTGGGACAGTTGCCGGTGCAGCTAGCTAGCACTTTGGATGAGGCTGCAGCAGCTTCTGTATCCTCCGCCAAGTAGCGGCAGCAGCAGTCGTGAGGCAAAAGACAAGAGTTATGCACAGATGAAGGCCTTCTGCTTTTTACAGATCGAGTGTCAAGTGGGAACAAATGAATTTAACTCCTGAAAGCAAAGTCCTAGTACAGGGCATTACAGAATCTCCCGCGTCCACCCGCGCCGCCCTGATGATGAAAGCATACGGCACGAATGTAGTCGCCGGTGTCAGTCCCGGTCGGGGGGGGCTGGAAGTGGAGGGAATTCCGATTTTTGATTTGGTAGAACAAGCAGTGGCGGCAGTGGGTCACGTTGACACTGCGGTAATTTTGGTAGACGCTTACTCGGTGCTGGATGCTGCTTTAGAAGCGATCGCCGGAGGAATTCGGCAAATCGCGATCGTTACTGGGGGAGTGCCTCCTCTGGATATGGTGCACTTAGTCAGAAAAGCAGAAGCCACCGAAACTTTGGTAATCGGGCCCAACAGTCCGGGGATTATTGTGCCCGACAAACTGCTGCTGGGAACTCACCCCAAGGAATTTTACACTCCCGGCCCGGTGGGAGTGATCAGCCGCAGCAGCACTTTGACTTACGAAGTTGCCCTAGAACTGACGGAGGCTGGGTTGGGACAGTCGATGGCGGTTTGTATTGGCTGCGACGCGATTGTCGGTTCTTCTTTTATGCAGTGGCTGCAAATTTTGGACGAAGACGACAGTACCGAAGCGATGGTTTTGGTAGGGGAAGTTGGCGGGTGGAGTGAACAAGCTGCTGCTTCTTACATCGCCTCGGCGATCGACAAACCCGTGGTTGCTTATCTAGCCGGCCGCTACGCTCCCAAGGGGCCGTCTTTGGGCCACGCCGGCATCCTGATCAGTTCTCGGGCGGCTGCCCAAAAAGCCTTTGGAGTTACGGCCCCAAACAAAATGGCTGCCTTTGAAGAGGCTGACATACCTGTGGCGGCTCGACCTTCAGAAATTCCTAAGTTGCTCAAAAAATTGCTCAAGAAAAATTGATTGCTTTGGGAGTTTTCACCAAAGTCCTAACCCTCTTGGGGGTTGGGATAGGGGTAGGGCGGGGGCGGGTTTGGTCTCAAAAGTGTTTGCAGAATGCCACAACAGCCGCTTCAACCCGCCTTTAGGACACATTTATGATTTTTTTACCAAAGCCCTCTGACCGGCCTCACAGGCTGCGGTGCGGGTGCTGGCAAGGGGGCGGCGCGGCGCGGGGCTGGAGGCGGAGTTGTTGGCTGCACGCTGCGGCGAGGTTCGATCGGAGTTTCGGTGGGATTTGTTTCAGTTGTGCGAGTTGTCGATCTCGTCACATCTTGAAGCAGGCTTCGCAGAGTTCCGGCTATACTCTGAACTTTCCCAACAGCGGTGCGAAGGCTGGCAACATCTACGTAAACCTCCTTGAGAGGATACTTTTTCAGGATTTCCAGCAGCGATACCTTACCGTCATCCCCCGATGCCAGGATCACCGCTGCCCGCAAAGCTTTCCCGCTTTCTGTGCGGCGCTGAGTCCGAATTGCTTGACCGATATCGTCAGTGATTTTTTCTCCTGGGGTGCTGTAAACCACCCTCGCCAGATTAGCAGGCTTTAAACCAATTTCTAAACCCATGAACCCCCGCAGCATTTGCGCGTCCATTTTGGAGAACCGGATAATTTGTTGGAGGGTTGGCGTTGTCGTGCCGTTTTTAGCAAAGTCTTCTAAGTCGCTGATATTGATGCCTTGTCTGATCGGGCCAAATGTGAGGACAACTTTTTCGGCCCCTAATGCTGTACTGCTGCTAGATAATATGCTCCCGCTTGCTCCTAAAACTAGGGCAATGCCGATCGATACAAATTTTGTTAATTTCATATTCACCGCTACATTAAAATTATTTTTTCTAGATTTGTACATTTTTGTACATTATAGATGCAGCAGTTATATTCTACAAGGTCGCCAGTGTAATTTGTGCCCGCGTCACACCGACAATCTCGACCGAGACTTTTTCTCGCTCTTGACTTTAAAAATAAGTAACCACATCTGCCGAAATCTTTTCGCTTCTATTCCTTCTGCCTTCTACCTTCTAAATTTCCCGCCTTCTATATTAGAGTGTCTTCCGCCTTCTACATAAGTGCCTTATAAAAATTATAGGAACCGCCCTGACGGGGAGGACTTCTTAATTGCACAAACATTAGGGGTCGATTGCTTATTCTTTCTCTCTTAGGCAACTAAATCCCTCTTGCTTCTTCCCTCCTTCTTCCTTCTTCCGACGGACATCGGACTGACATCCGTTACATCCGTTATAGAATCCGTTGCCGAACTTCCCTCTTCCATCGGACTGACATCCGTTACATCCCGTACATTGCTCGTTGCCGAACTTCCTTCTACTATATGCTGAAAACCAAGCGCAAATCCAAGAAATCCAAACACAAGCACAGTGAAAAAACAACAGCGCTCAGCAAAAAAGAAGTAGCTGCACAAAAACGCAAAATTTCAGAAAAGCGCAATGAATTGGTGCAGGCGATCGCCATAAGCTGCTTAGTCACCGTTGCTCTCAGCATTCCCCTGTTTTTCGTAGCCGGCCCTAAGATTGCTATTGCAGGAGGCGCAGCCGCAGCCATCTTGCTGCTTTCCTACAAATACCCCCGTCAAGCTTTGTGGACTTTTCTAATTTACCTGCCTTTCAGTGGTACAATTACCTACGCAATTGGCGGCGGGAATCCTGCATTTCAAGTAGCCAAAGATGCTTTCTACATACCAGCTCTCATCGCCCTAATTCAAAGCTGCAAAAATAAACAGTTGCCCCTGTTCATTCCTAAACAAATGCTTTCTACCTTCAGCATCGTGTTGATGATGGCAATGCTGACTTTAATTTTTGTCAACGGGGAGATGCAGCTCAACCCTAGGGCGGGTGAAAAACCAATTCTGCAAGGAATTCTCGGATTAAAAGTATTGATAGGTTACATACCGCTGATTGCTTGTACCTATTATCTGCTCCGCACTAAGAAGGATTTGGTATTTTTTAGTCGAATGCACATCGTTTTGGCGATCGTTTGCTGCCTTCTCGGTTTGATTCAGTACCTGTTGCTGCAAAGTGGAAAGTGTGCAGGAACCAGAGGAATGACCGGAGCCGAATTATATAAAGCAACGCTGGAAGCTAGATGTTTTGTCGGCGGTTCTTTGGTGTTCAGTCCAGAAGTCAAGATGGTCCGCTTGCCGGGAACTTTTGTCGCGCCTTGGCAGTGGGCGTGGTTTTTAATTTCTAATGCTTTTTTAACCTTTGCCTCTGCCTTTTGCGATCCTTCATTCTGGTGGCGAGTTATCGGTTTATTGGGCATGGCATTAGTATTTGCCAATGCAGTTATTTCCGGTCAAAGAGCTGCTTTAGTTATGGTTCCCCTTGCTACAGCAATCCTGCTAGTTCTCACCGGTCAATTAGTTAATTTAAAACGATTTATTCCCATCGGTGCAGGACTGGCGATTCTGCTGTTTGTCGGTGCAGCTATTAACCCGGGAATTGTCGAGCAGCGGTGGGATAGTTTTGTTAGTCGCTGGAATGCTGCACCGCCCCAGCAGTTTCTCTTTAATCAGTTCGAGCAAAGCCACAATTTTATCATTGACAGACCTCTCGGTAGAGGTGTGGGACGAGCGACTAATTCAACGCGAATATTTGGTAGCACGCAGCTAATTGAAACTTTCCAACCTAAGTTGATCTACGAACTCGGTTATCCGGGAATGATTAGTTTTCAGGTGATGCTTTTACACTTAGCTTTTCTAACTTTTAAAGCTTACAGATCAGTCAAGGACAAAAGTTTGCGAAGTTACGGAGCTAGTTTTTGGGTGTTTGTTGCATTTATTACGATTAATACTCAATACTATCCGCTGGATGTAGATCCAGTGTCCGTGTATTATTGGGTTTTAGCTGGCGCGATTTTAAAGTTGCCCAAAATTGATAAACAGGTGCAGGATGAAAAACACCAGGAAGTTGAGTCAAATGAATTGCAAGTTCACCAGCCATTAAAGGAGAAAAAAATTATTGCATCTTCCCCAATTTGAGAATAGTTTTGAGTGTTGAGTTGGGTGGATTGTTTCTTGTTAAGTAATCCGCTTTCGCTGCGGGGGAATCCCAATATAGCGCGGCCTGCTGGGTTTATCTATGCTAAAATCTACCCCTACAGCATATTGTGTCTCTTAACTTTATTGGGGTTGCCAAACCGGATGGCTAGCATTCAAATCTTTGTCGTTTGTGAATTTAGTCAATGCCGACCCGTCCCGATTAATTACATACAAGTTACTTTTTTCGCCTTCGGTTTCAGTATATATAAACGCAATTTGCTGGCTGTCAGTAGACCAAGCTAATTCTGAAATCCCAGACGGTTTTAGCCTGGTAGCTAGTTGATTTAGCTGGTTCCCGTCAGCATTGATTTTGTAGAGTTTTTGATTATTGAACTCTCCAGCGACGAAAGCAATAAATTTGCCATCCGGCGACCACGAAAGTTCGTCGTAGTTTCTGGGTTTTTGGGTGAGATTCTTGGCTGTACCCCGGTTAATGTCGAGCAAGTAGATATCTTGCTGTTCGCCTGTTGAATCGCCGGGTTTATTGTAATAGTAAGCAATGTGGCTGCTGTCGGGCGACCAAAATAGTTTGACGTTGTAAACCTCATTTTGCGGGTTGTTTGTCAAATTTTTGAGGTTGGTTCCATCGGCATTAATTGTGTAAAGTTGCTGTTTCGGATAAGCGCCGAACAGGAAAGCAATTTTTGTGCGATCGGGCGACCAAACAAGTTGACTGCCGCCAGATATATATTCGCCGGGACTTTTAGTTAGTTTGGTCATTCCCGAACCGTCGGCATTCATTTTGTAGATATTTTTATCCTTGACAAATGCTACCTGCTGACCGTCTGGCGAAAGGTGAAATTCCGATGAAATTTCCGTTTGAGGCGGCTCTCCTCCTACTTCCAATTCCCGAACTAATTTAGTTGCTTGGATGCCAGAAGTGTCGCTTATATAAAGTGATTGACTGCCGGGAGTATCAGAGGTAAAACCGTCGCAAGAACGGGCAAAAATAAATTTCTGGCTGTTGGAAAACCAAGCTATTTCAAAATTAGCTGCTTTGCAAGCATCCCCAGCAAACTGTTTAGTTAGTCGAGAACCGTCAGCATTGACTGTATAAATGTCAGTATCGCCACTCACGAAAGCCAGTCGCTGACCGTTGGGCGACCAAACTAGGGTATAGCTAACATCTATGTTTGGGGCAAGTTCGCGGCGGGAGGAACCGTCAGCATTGACCCCAAATAAACTTGTTCTAAACTCGCTGCCGCGCATCTGGAGAGCCACAAACGCCAGTCTGCTTGGTTTTTGGGCTGCGGTTGTCGGAGGGCTGTGAAGGCTCAAAAACAAGCTGATTAAGAGTGTTAAGGAGATAAGGGCGATCGAACTAAGTCGCAATAATTTATTCAAAAGCATTTTGTCAATATCATCTCCTTACTTTTAAATTTTCACAGTCTTCAGTCCTCATATCTCCGACTTCTTAAAATCCTGCGGGTAGCTGGCAAATTCTAACTCCAAGCTATTACCAATGCCCCATTCACAATGCCCGATTCAAAGTGTTTGTCTGTCGATATGTCTCGATAGCCTCAAACTCTGTTTAATTCTGCCAATAATTAGCTCGAACATTTTTTTGCGGGACGGATTCTTGCTGCTGGGTGGCATCCCTAACTCGCAACACATCAAGTTCAAGTCAGTTGCACTCATGGCTAACAACTTTTGCCTCACCTCTTCTTCATTACCATTCTTAGCTTGTAAACGCAGTTCTTCATAAACTTCTAGAACATTTCTAGCCGATAAATTAACAGGTTTATTAACATCAGCACCCCTGGGAATATCCGAAGTTTTTGAGCCAGCAGAAATCACTCCCCGCTTGACTTGAGTCTCAAGCCGGGTTAATTTTCGAGCAACGTCCCGCAAGATTTCCTTAAGTTCGCCAATTTCCTCAACCAACCCCCCGCTTTCTTGTTCGGAAGCAGCCAAACTTTCTTTTTTACTCATTTCAGATACTCCTCACACTCGCGCCATAGTTTTTCAAATTCTCTAACTAATTCTCGCGGCAGTTCTCCCTCATTAATCGCCCGTTTTAGCCCCACGCTTTCCCGAATCGTCGATTCTAAAAATCTAACTTCTATGTTATTATCTTTTGATATCTCGTCGCAAAGTCTCTTTACTTCTCTCATGTAAAACTGAACTTCATTTGTCAGCAATCCTCCATAGGTTTTAGCTTTATTCATAAAGACTGCTATCTTGGGAAACGGATAAGGCTCAATCCGTTTCTGAAGCGAGTTTAAAACTAAACTCAATCCCCTAGAACCAAAATAATCGGGATTGACGGGAATTAATATTAAGTCGCAGCAAGAGAGTACGCTGTAGGTGAGGAGACTGAAGGAAGGCGAACAGTCAAAAAGCATCAAGTCGTATTTGGGGAGATTGGCAGAGTTGGCGATTTTGCCGATGAATCTGCGGATGAAGTCTTTAACACTTTTTCCCTCAAATCCATCGATATCCAACCAATACAATTCTTCAACTGAAGGGACAAAATGCAACTGTTCGTCAATCTGATAAATGGTGTCGAAACCAACGGGAAATTTAAAGTTTTGTCCGGCTTTTTTAAAGACTTCTAGAGCGTCGTAAATTGTAAGTCTATGCTTGAGGGATTTTTCGTACCACTTACCAAACTTGTCATCTAAATGACCTGTATTTTCGTTAAGTCCGATCGCCTCTGTGAGCGACATTTGCGGATCTAAGTCTAACATCAAGACTTCTAAGTCGGTTCCTTGGGATATAATATTTCCCAGACTCCAAGTGACGGTAGTCTTTCCGACCCCGCCTTTGAAGTTGATTACGGCTATTGATTTAGGACTCATGGCTGGCTTTGTTTGGATTTTGCTCAATTTTTTATTAAAACATAACGATCGCCCAATTAGCGTTTGCTAAGTATTATTACTCCAATAATGGCGATTGCCTTGAGTAGGCGATCGCCAGATTAACAGCGAGTCTCTTTTTAGAAAAGAACGTCAGGAAACTTGAAAACGTGACTAGCAATATTCCGCACCTTTACTAATGGAACAGGTAATCCAGTTACACTGTAGCCTCGATTTGGTACTACTTTCTGCGAGAGTTCTGGCTGTTGTTGCGAAACTAACAACCTGAATTTACCCGGTTCGACGACCAATATCTCCTGTTGAGGAATGAAAAATATCCAGAGATCGGCTTGCGAAGTCCATCCCCAACAGGGACGGTTGCGATCGTCACAAGCTTCAAAAAACAAGTTTCCAGTTTGCTTGGCTTTTATATCAGTCTTGTACTCAGCAGTTGCAGTTGAACCGTTTGGGCGAATTAGTACGCGGTCAATACCTGCTTTCTGATACTGTGGCAAATCTGAGACATCCTCAATGCGATAGCCATGAATCTGCAACCACTGGTCTACGATCGCCTCTCCTGTCTTTCCTACTTTCTTTTGACTTTGGAAGTCGTATTCCTGTTTTTGGGAAAGCGGGGGTAGTGGCTGGGATAATTCGGCTTCGGTGTGCTGATTATTGTTGTACATGATTAATTCCGTCCGCTAAGTTTTGAGTAGTGAATCACTACATCCCTAGCTTCGCAGTCACACTTTTAAAGTTCAGCCTAAGTAAGGGATGACTTTGGTATGAGTTGGGTATGATTTATAATAGGAGGAGCTAAAATGGTCACAAATAGAGTAGTGGGACTATGGCAAAGAGGGCAAAGACATCGCTTACAGCATCTGAAGCAGGCATCGAACAAGCCAGAATAGCTTTGACGGACAAGAAGTGGAATTATCATGATTTGGAAAATGAACTAAGCATAAGTTATCAGCCTGTTGTAAATTTTTTTAATGGTAGGGCTGTTAAGCGCACAATTTTTGTTAATATTTGCCAAAAGCTAGAGTTAGATTGGCAAAAAATAAAAATAGTCGATTCTCCTATCAATCAACCTGAATCGAAGCAAGAACAGAAAGAACCCAGCAACACGCAACCTGCAAATACTGAACCTGAGCAAATTGAGGAAGTGCTGGACAACTTTTGTGACGAGGTTGTGGTGGAGAGGGTGCGATCGCACTCTCCTCTCTGTGCTGAGGATTTCAATAAACTGGGAATAAAAAAGGCTGAGGAAGGAGATTTTGAGGTAGCACTTGAAAATTTCGATCGAGCAATTAAGCTCAATCCAGATTATGCAGATGCCTACAATAACCGGGCTAAGGTTCGCTATGAACTAGGAGACTTGCCGGGAGCAATTGAAGATTACGCAGAGGCGATATTGCTCAATCCTAAGTGTTCAGATTTTCACAAAAACGGGGGTATTATTTCTTGTGAATTACGTGATTACCGAGGATCACAGGCAGATCACAGCCGAGCAATCCAACTAGATCCTAACAATCATCAAGCCTACAATAGCCGAGGTTTTGCTCGTGTACAAATGGGGGATGTGCCAGGGGCACTTAAAGATTTCACCCGAGCAATTGAACTAAATCCTGATTATGCCCTTGCTTGGAATAATCGAGGTGATGTCTACTTGGAATCCGGAAATCTGGAAAGAGCGCTTGAAGATTATACCCGGGCAGCTCACCTGAATCTTAATAATCCTAAAATATTCTACAACCTAGGGGTTATTCACTATAGCTTGGGGAACAAAGAGAAAGCGCTTGAGGATTATAACCAGGCAATTAAGCTTAAACGAGACTTGGCTGAAGCTTATTACAACCGAGGCATTGTCCACTATGAACTGGGCGATTTCCGCAGAGGAGATGAGGATTTTCACACTGCTAAAAATTTATATCGGGTGCAGGGAAAACAAGAAAATTACCAAAAGGTACTTAATCTAATAGAAGAACTTCAACAAGAAGATTGAGAGCGATCGCATTTAGTAAATTGATAAAAAGAGCAATCGCTACATTGCTTAAAGCTTCATTCACTATAATGATTCTTACAAGCTGCGATCGCAATTTCTTCATCTGTAACTTGGTAAACCAAACGATGTTCGTTATCAATGCGCCTCGACCAAAAACCACTTAACTCGTATTTCAGAGGTTCAGGTTTGCCCAATCCTTCAAAGGGCGATCGATCTATATCTTTAATCAGTTCTACAATTTTGCGATAAATCTTTTTGTCTAATTTTGCCCATTCATTAAAATCTGCAAAAGCAGAAGATTCAAAAATAATTCTTCTACTCATTACAAATCCTGTAAATCGACTTCAACTAAATTTTGTCTGTCTTTAACATTTTCAATAGCTTTCAACAGTTTGGTTTTATTGATTTCCGATTTCAAAAGATATTCGGTTTCATCGCATTCTGAGACAATTATTTCAATCTCTTTATCTCCAAAAAGCGCTTTAATTTGTTCTAAAAAGTTACGATCTAGTTCACTGGCTTTTAAACGATAAACTGTTGACATCGTTTTTACCTATTTTTGATTTCTATAAAAATTAATATTGCCTTTAAATACAGTAGTTTGAAGTTGACACTAAGGGCTGGCAAAATTGCCAGCCCTCAAATTGTTTTAGCGTTTGACCAACTTCTTAGAAACCTTCCGCAAGCGAATTGATTTCGGTGTTACTTCCACCAATTCATCCTGGCCGATGTACTCCAAAGCGCGCTCCAAACTCATATCGACTGGTGCTTGCAATTGCGCCAATTCTTCACCGCCAGATGCGCGGTGGTTTGTCAACTGCTTCGACTTGCAAATATTCAGCTCCATGTCTTCATCTCGGTTGTTTTCTCCGATAATCATCCCTCTGTAAACCTTGGTTCCGGGGGTAATGAAAAACACGCCGCGGTCTTCAGCATTTTTCAGTGAATAAGTAGTTGCAACTCCTTCTTCAAAGGAAATCAATACTCCGTTGCGACGGGCGATAATTTCTCCACCGAGGGGGCGATAGTCGAGGAAGCTGTGGTTCATAATTCCAGCGCCGCGAGTCAAGCGCATGAACTCGCCTCGGAATCCAATCAAACCGCGAGCGGGAACTGAAAATTCGATTTGGGTGCGACCGGTGCTGCTGACGTGCATATCTTGCATTTCTGCTTTCCGCTGACCGAGGCGTTCGATGCAGCCGCCGACGGCTTCTTCGGGTACGTCTAACACCAAACATTCAAAGGGTTCGCAGGGACGACCGCCGATTTCGCGGTAGATTACTTGCGGCTGGGATACTTGAAATTCGTATCCTTCGCGACGCATATTTTCGATCAGGATTCCGAGGTGGAGTTCGCCACGGCCGGATACGAGGAATTTGTCGGGAGATTCGGTTTCTTCGACGCGCAAGGCGACGTTGGTTTGGAGTTCTCGCATTAGCCGATCGCGAATTTGTCGCGATGTTACCAAACTACCTTCTTGACCGCAGAACGGCGAATCGTTCACAGAGAAAGTCATCTGCAAAGTCGGTTCGTCTACCTTGATTAAAGGCAGCGCTTGCGGGTCGTTGGGACAGGTAATTGTCTCGCCAATATACGCATCAGCAAAACCGGCAACGGCGACAAGATTACCAGCAGTAGATTCTGGGATATCTATCCGCTTCAGGCCTTCAAAGCCCATCAATTTGGTAATTTTTGATTTGACAAGCGCGCCGCTTTCTGTGATTAAGACTGCTTGTTGACCAACTCTAATTGTGCCGTTGTGGATGCGACCGATGACGATGCGACCGACGTATTCTGAGTAATCTAAGGTGGTTACTTGCAGTTGCAGCGGCTTGTTGGGGTCGCCGACGGGGGGTGGTACGTGGTCGAGGATTTCTTCAAAGAGGGGCTTCATATCTACCCCTTCGTCTTCGAGGTGTTTTTTGGCGTAACCGCTTAAGCCGGAACCGAAGAGGTAGGGAAATTCGCACTGATCGTCGTCAGCACCTAGTTCGAGGAACAGATCCAAAACTTTATCGACGGCTTTGTGGGGGTCTGCTCGCTCGCGATCGATCTTATTCACAAAGACGATCGGGCGCAGTCCTTTTTCTAGGGCTTTTTTGAGCACGAAGCGGGTTTGCGGCATCGGGCCTTCGTTGGCGTCTACGATCAGCAAACAGCCGTCAACCATGCCGAGAACTCGTTCGACTTCTCCGCCGAAGTCCGCGTGTCCGGGGGTATCGACGATGTTGATCAGGGTTTCTCCGTACCTGACGGCGGTGTTTTTGGAAAGGATGGTAATGCCACGTTCGCGCTCGATGTCGTTGGAGTCCATGACGCAATCTGGGATTTCTTCCCCTTCGCGGAAGATCCCGGACTGTCTGAGGAGAGCGTCCACAAGGGTGGTTTTGCCGTGATCGACGTGAGCAATGATGGCGACGTTGCGAATGGGAAGACTCATAATGCGTCTGGAACGTTAAACGGATCTAACTAAAGATTTCTTAATAATTGTAGCGCATGGAGTCAAGGGGCGATCGGGCGCGGCTTTAAGATTGGAGTGCGATCGTCGCTAGAATCAAGATTATAGAAGCGCAACTGAGATAAATGGAGCGTTACACTACCCCTGATGGCAGAGTTTCTTTCGATGGGCGATCTTGAGTTGGTCCAGGTGAAGAAGGTTGGATAGGGGGCGATCGCCGGTATTAAGATGAGGGTGCAAGCACGATCGACTTTATGGAAGTACAACCCAGAGATATTCAGCAGTATCAGATACCTGATGGCAAAATTCCTTTTTCCGAGTGGTTGGAATCTCTCCCTTGACTTTAAAGGCAAAGCCAAGATTATTAAAAGGCTTGAGCGGGTTAGCGATGGCAATCTGGGAGATTCTCGATCGCTGGGAGAGGGAGTCTGGGAATTTAGGATTGACTTTGGCCCGGGCTAACGCGTCTATTTTGGACAAATAGAAACAACTATAGTGCTTCTGCTGTGTGGTGGAGATCAAAGCACTCAAGAGCAAGATATTAGCACAGCTAAGAAATATTGGAGAGAATACAGGAGCAGAGAAAATGCCTAAAAGCGTACCTTACCATCCGTTAAAAATTAAATCTCTCAAAGACCCCTTATTTGCTGTGGCTTACCTCACAGAGATACTTGAGGAGGAAGAAGGAGATTTGGAATTAGGAATCATGCGAAAAGCACTTCGAGATGTATTTGAGGCTCTGGGCGAACCAAATATGTCTGCTGAAGATGCTAAATTGCATTTGGAAAAATTAGATGTTTTGTTGTCGGGAGAAGGAAGTGCGACAATTTATGCTTTGGCTAATTGGCTGAATGCTCTGGGATTGAAGTTAACTGTTGCGGTTGATGAAGGGGATAAAGGGGAAGAGCAAGATTCTGTTAGTGCTGCTGAATTGGCGGAAGTTGGTAATGTTTGATTTTGGGCGATCGAGCTTTAAGCTAGTAATTAGACCTTGACGGCGATCGAAGCCCGATCGCTAAAGGAAGTAGCCGATCCCTCCGGCGTATCCTACAATACTGTTAAAACTTATGCCCGATCGCCCGGTACGGTAATGGCTGACATCGGTGCTCTGCTAAAATTGGCCCGGACGTTTGATGTGTCGATCGAAGAATTGTGGGATTTTGTGGAACAGTAACAAATTACACTTAAAATAAACCAGCGCTACCAGCGCCAACCAGTTCGGCCTCGCAGGGACGATCGACTGTGGGCCCAAGCAACAGATGCGAGAGTTGGCGGATGGGACGGGGCGAAGTCTGAAAGAGATGATATATTCTCAGCGGCAATTGTAGCTGTTCGATCGCCCATATCGGTCTACAATTTTTAACGTTGAGCCTTATTGAAGTGCAGGAGTGGAGCTGGCTTGGATAACGCTAGTCTGTCAAGAAAACCCCCGCAAGCCTCGGAGCTTGTCGCCGACGAAATTCCCGAAGCAGTGCGAGACCACCCATACCCAGAAGCAGGGCAGAGTCAGTCCAAGAAAAAAGGGCTGATTTGGAAACTGCTAGGGTTGGCCGCACTAGCCTGTGGGGTCAGCATCTGGCTGCACCTCAACTTTAACTTGTTCCCAGCCACCAGTCAGGCAGAGCAAACTCAACAAAACTCAGCGCCGACAAGTTCCGCGTCTCCGTCTGTCGCGAGTCCAGCTAGCACCCCTAAAGTCCCCACAACCCCAGACAACCTCCTGGGACACTTGCCGTACCCAGAAGCACCAGCCAAAGACTTGGTAGGCGTCACCTCCGACGGTAGCATCAAACTCCGCACCTCAGCAGCAGCAAAATATCAAGAAATGGCCAACGCCGCCGCCGCATCAGGCATCTACTTCGCTCCCATATCGGGCTTTCGCTCCCTGGAAGACCAACAGCACGTATTTTTTGACGTGAAAGCCGAACGCAGGCAAAACGCCAGCAAGCGAGCCGAAGTCAGCGCCCCTCCAGGTTACAGCGAACACCACACAGGTTACGCGATCGACATCGGCGACGGCAGCGCCCCGGATACCAACCTCAGCCCCAGTTTTGAAAATACCCAAGCATTCAAGTGGTTAGAAGCCAACGCCGTCGCCTTCAGCTTTGAAATGTCCTTCCCCAAAAACAATCGCCAAGGCGTCAGTTACGAGCCTTGGCATTGGCGGTTTGTGGGCGACAAGCAAAGCCTCGAAACTTTCTACAAAGCTCATTCGATGAATAAGTAGAGGCAGTGCGATTCGTTGAAACGTGAATCACGGTGAAAGCCCGTACATAACGTTTCCAGCCACAAGGCTGAACTCTCGGTCTGATAAGGGTGCAAGCCCCTTCTGCCAGACTCAGGTATGACTCCCTATCTGCCCACACCGACCGAGCTCGATTCTTGGAGAGTGAAGCTGGGAACAGGGCGCAACCAGACACCCAATGTGGGGTGACACTTGGCGCTAATGGGGGGTTCCAATGGTGAAACAGAGCCTAGAAAAGTAACTTAATCTAGAGCGGGACACAGACCAAAACTCCCGACTCCACTGGAGTTCATTCCCGCCGAATCACCTGTCTCAATATCGGCAAGAGTCCAGGGAATCCAGCAGTTAAATTGGCTCCACCTAAAGGAACAATCAATCTAACCGAGGGAACGAAGAAAAACGAACTGAGGGTCAAGAGGAAGTCGAACTCTTTCGTAGGCTAGACGAGCAGCGGAACTCCCTTAGTTCGGGTAGGACAGACCGTAATTGGTCGCTCGGTGTTCAGAAAACATAAGTTAGAGCAGCGCATGGTTAGACACAGCAGCAATGTTAGTGAATCTTGGAAGACGTTACCGTGGAAGAAATTCCGCCGTGATTTATTCCGCCTACAAAAACGAGTGTTTAAAGCGATTCAAGTTGGAGACAAGCAGAAAGCGAAGTCCCTTCAAAAGCTAATTCTGAAATCTCGGGCTGCAAGAATGTTGGCGATACGTCAAGTAACTCAACTAAATGCTGGCAAAAAGACTGCGGGAATCGATGGAAGAGCCTCACTCACATTTGAGGAAAGGTTTTCCCTGAGTGAAGAACTCAGAGACAAAAATAACAACTGGAAACATCAGAAGTTACGTTCAATACCAATCCCAAAAAAGGATGGGAGTACCCGCCTCCTTAAGATACCTACTATCGCCGATAGAGCGTGGCAATGCCTCGCAAAATACGCGCTAGAGCCAGCACACGAAGCAACCTTCCACGCTCGTAGCTACGGATTCAGGACAGGGAGGTCAGCGCATGACGCGCAGAAATTTCTTTTCCTAAATCTAAGCTCAAAAGCCCACGGAATATCCAAGCGAGTCATAGAACTCGATATCGAAAAATGCTTCGACAGGATAAGCCACAATAGCATTATGGAAAGACTCATCGCCCCATTAGGCATCAAGACCGGAATATTCCGGTGTCTAAAATCAGGAGTCAATCCAAGATTTCCAGAACAAGGAACCCCGCAAGGGGGCGTGGTAAGTCCATTACTAGCCAATATTGCTCTCAATGGGATTGAAGAAATACATCAATCAGTCCGTTACGCGGATGACATGGTAAGCGCGACACGATGTCGCATGTTGTGAGTGAGGAGGTGACTTCTCTAGGTTAGTGTCCAAACCTATCCTCAATCTCCA
>NZ_JAUBQM010000082.1:0-30328 GCF_036701245.1 Microcoleus sp. Pol14D4 | reverse complement strand
GCCGCTTTTATCAACAAGGTATGCGGGCCGCAACCCTTATACAGTCTATCTCGTAGACCTTTTTGTCACCCCCCCAGATATCTACGAAACGGAGAACAGCGGAAATAAATAATCTGATAGCCGTTTTGTTGTATTGGTTGATTTAAAGGAACATCTAAAGGAAGTTGACCGATATCTCCGTTAGAATCTGTAGTGATAATTGTGACATCAATGTTTTTGGCCGCGAGGGCCGCAGAAAGTCCGAGCACCATTTGACTTGGCCCCCCGTAGACTAGGGAAATTGAGGGGATAATTTGGAGAATCCGCATCAGGGATAGCTATTTAAATCCACATACCAACATCTCCCATTACAAATTTAATTATCTGGAAAAGGTTGCCCGTCTAGCTGTTCAGCTTCCTCTCTTTTTGTTGCTGTAATTTGGGTATTGTGAGCCATTGTCTTGGAAAATTCATACATTTCACTGGCTTTTGCTTCCGCAGCTTTCACAATTTCAAGGATTTCCAGGAGTTGGCTTTCATCTGGTAATTGTTTCATGGCAATGCTTCTAATCTCTCAACTACTTTGTCAATCATAATTTTCGATTCTGGAGCCATATTTAGCAAGGCTGCTAAATAATCTCCTGCTTTTTGAACATCTTCATCGGGCACACCAGCCAGCAATACATTGCCCACAATGTGCTCTGCTTGTAAGCGAGTACCTGCTACGTTGAATTGAAAATTGGTGATGCAAGAAAAGTATTGCATCAGTATTTCATTCTGGGGAAAAAGAGACATTGCTCTTCTAAGTGCAAAAAGTCCCTGCGTTGCTTGGCGTTCGGTATCATGTAGTACCTGGTAGAGTTCGTCTACCAAAGGTCGTATGTCGGAAGGAATAGACATTTACTACAGCTTTTATTTAACACTTGCATTATAGCTAAAAGTTACAACAATTCTTTGTAGAATTCCAACAACTGCTCAGCTAAAGCTTTATTGGTATAATTGCTCATCGCTCTATGATAACCCCGATCGCCCAAATCGGCCGCCAACTCCTGCCGCTCCATCAATTTCTGCAAACACTCTCGCAAAACCCCTGCATTTCCTTCTGGGAATAATAACCCCGCATCGCCGATAACATGGGGAATTTCCCCGCAGTCGGAACCAATAACCGGAATGTGACAGGCCATTGCTTCAATTAAAACGTGACCGAATTGTTCTTTCCAGCCCACAGTGGTCAAAGTTTTGAATTTATAGCTGGTTTGCGAGGGCAATACCAAACAGTTCATTAAGTTAATGTAGGGGGGAATCTCTTCATGAGAAACGCTTTCTACCCAGATTATTCGATCGCTTATTCCCCATTCAATACATTTTTCTGCGAGGTGCGTCCGCAATTTTCCTTGTCCTACTAACAGCCACTTCCAAGAGATTTTTTTCAACCCTGCCAAGGCCTCAGCTAAAGTTAACAGTCCTTTTTCTTCGACAAATCGCCCTACAAATCCTACCACAAAATCGGTCGGTGCAATGCCGAACCTGCCGGATAAATCAGCGTCTTTACCAGTGCTGCGAAACAAAGTTTCATCTACTCCGAGTTGTGGCATTACTTTTACCGCACCTTGATAGCCCCGCTGCCGCAAAATTTTAGCTCCGTCTAGGTTGCCTGCAATAATTCCGTTGGTGTGCTGAAGATTGTAATTTTCTAAAATTGAAACAGGCCAATTCAATTGATAAGGCAGATTCCACCAGGTAAACAATATATTTTTTGCCTTTAATTTAAGCAGTTTATTTAATAAAATTAATTGAGCGCAAGCAAGGGATTTTGAACCTTGTTCAACTTGGATGATCTGGGGCCTAAAGTTTTGCAAAACTTTAATTAAGTCACAACCAAAGCTTAGCAATCCTTGATTGTTTTGGCTAAAGTTGGACACAGGGATGACTTTAAAGGAACCATTTTGATAAAATTCCGTTTCTATAATTTTATTTTGTACGCCTCCAGGTTTCCAACGCTGCGGCACTACCACTGTTACTTCAATATCGGGTTCTAGGTTTGCTAATATCTTGAATTTTTCCCGGTTAATGTCCACAATATAGGTGTGACTGGCAACGAGAATTCTCATTTAGGGGAAGGGGGAAGGAATAGGGAATTATTGATCGTTAATATTGTCTTGATGGCTGTAAATTTGTCCATCATTCCACAGAGATTGAATTACTGTATTTACAGCACTGAGAAAACCCAAGATATAAAAAGCAAATCTAGTTATAATTTTAATGGGCGAGTGGCTTTTATAACAAGGCGGATTTCCCAAAACGTGGCAGTCAAAGAGTTTGGCAAAAAATCGCAGGCATTGAAAGGCTGTTAAATTTTTCAATCCCATTAGAAAGTGATTGTGATAGAATGTGATTTGATATTCGATCGATCGCGTGCTGACATCGTGACACCCGCCGCTCTCTTCCCCAAAGTGAACTAAACACGCATTGGGATCGTACCAAATTTTCAGGCCAGTCGATCGCAATCTCAAACAAAAATCCGACTCCTCCCGCACCGCACTCCCTGTAAACCGCTCGTCAAACCTCAGCCCCCACTCGGCAAAAACCTGCCGGCGAAATGACATATTGCAGCCTCTAGCCGAGAGCACCTGCTGCGGTTTTACTGTATGCACCAAATCGATAAAATACCAGGCAATGCCCGCATCCATCGCTTCTGAGGGCAAATATTCGATCGCCAAATCCCCTCCAGAATTATCCAGTTTTATTCTGTCAAAAACCCGGCCCGCCACACATCCCACATCGGGTTTTTCTAAATAGTTGTCAGCGTGAGCTGCCAAAAAACCCTCTGGCAATTGTACATCATCATCAATAAATAAAATAATCTCTCCAACTGCGCGGCGCACTGCATAATTTCGAGCTGCCGGCAAACTTGCCCAATCTACCCGAAACCAGCGAATTTTGCCAGCATTTGCCAATTCCTCTAAATAAACTTGAGTTTCCGACTCGTGGGTGCGAGTTTGATCGATTACCAAGACTTCAAAATTCGGGTAATTTTGCCGAAGCGTATCAGCCAATGTCTCTCGCAGAGGTTGCTCGCGGTTGTAGGTGGGGATCACAACAGAAATCATCATTTGCAGTTGCCGCCTTCATTATTTCTCTACACGCCAAAGCCAGACATCGCCGGGTTTGTAAATTGGTGTGATTTGATATTTTTGCACTTTTTCTAGTTCAAATTGCAATGCTTCTGTAGGTCGGTAGAGAAATACATCGCTAAAACCATCAGGAATTGTGACTTGTTCAGGTTTAACTGCCAGCAAAAGCTTTACTTGCGACTTCAGCAGATAGTTGACAGACAGTATTTTTCCTGTGATGTTGTTGCCTCCGTGAGTGATATCGTTTCCGGTTGGATGGGAACGATGAGTCTCGATCAATAATTCCACATTCCCCCACGCATCGCGGACTACGGACTACTCCCCATCATGTCGCTCGTGCAACCGGAATTGATATGATTACTAAAGGTTTTTTGGCTTGATTGACAATCGCGGCTACTTGGGGATTATATTTAGTGCTAGAAGGATACTTGTTCCACCTTTCGTTGCGACTGTGAGCTGACGGCACAAGAAACTATTTCACTCGATATTAGCGCTATTAAACCGAGCTGCCACAGCTTTTGTTGTCTGGGATTGGTGGCGGCTGTTATTTTAGCGGTGAATAGATAGGCAACAGCTAGCTGAATTCTTAAAATAGAGGGAACCAGATAGCGATCGGCAACGCCTTGCACTGCTATCAATACTATCGCTGTAATTCCGAGCGCTGTCAATACCAACAGCCAAACTCGTTTGGGGGTTGAGCGGCAGAGCGAATCTATTGAATGTGCGATCGCTAACAGCAGCGACGATTGTAACAGCCATCCATCCCACAGATGCAGAGCGAAATAATTCCCAGCACAGCCAATAAACCCTGGGAAAAACTAACAAACTAATCCCATCTGAAAGACTTCTGACAGCCGCCACTTGCGGGCCGAACAACTGCACCCAAAATATGGCTAAAATAAAATACAGTGGCCACAGTTGAGGTTCTTCTGTAGCTAAACCTTTAACAGTATCCAACCAAGTTTTTTCGGGATTTATCTGCTGGTATGTCCGCTGCCAATCTTCGACGCTAACTGTTTTGCCTTGAAAATCTTGCTGGACCATTTCCGTGCAGGTGTAGCCAGAAATTCGCAGGGAGGTGAGAGATTCGTCGAAAGAGTAGACTTTGCGATCCAGGGCGAGTAAAGCGAAAAAATATCCCCGTTATTAACATGACGACAATTAAAACTTTTAACGAAATTCGAGGCCGCCACCCATTTTAAATTGATTTGATGAACAGGAAATCAGAAATGGGGAAATGAAGAAAGAAGGATTTAGTAATTTAGGAGAGAGGGAATAAGAATGAGGGAATAAAGAATGAGAAAGTTGTTCCAATATCCCCTATATTTTTAGAGA
Organism: Microcoleus sp. Pol14D4; assembly: GCF_036701245.1. Lineage (NCBI taxonomy): Bacteria > Bacillati > Cyanobacteriota > Cyanophyceae > Oscillatoriales > Microcoleaceae > Microcoleus > Microcoleus sp. Pol14D4. The sequence goes on along the minus strand of NZ_JAUBQM010000082.1, from coordinate 25,880 downwards.
GGGTTCTTTATTCTTCCTTCTTCCTGACATCCGTTACATCCGTTACATCCGTCGAGCGAATCCGTTGCCGAACTTTCTTCTTCCTTCAGATTAATTCCCCATTTCCATCAGATAGCTATGTGTTGCTGAACGGCTAAAACTAAATTTTCAGTCCAGAAATTAGCCAATTCGGCGCTGGCAGCTTCCACCATAACTCGAATTAGCGGTTCAGTGCCAGAAGCGCGCACCAAAACCCGTCCCTGTTCGCCCATTGCTGTTGTAGCACGTTCGATCGCACTTTGCATTGCCTCGCACTCGTGCCATTTCAGGCGTTTTTCGCGATCGTCCACCCGAATATTTCGCAGCAACTGCGGATAAGTTTGGAAACTGCCACTTACCAATTGTGCCAAAGATTGCCCGGACTGGCGCACCAGCGAAGCCAAATGCAAAGCTGTCAGCAAACCGTCGCCGCTGACACCGTAATGCGGACAAAGAATATGTCCCGACTGTTCGCCGCCCAACATCGCACCGGTGCGCTGCATTTCAGCGTGAACGTACTGATCTCCCACGTTGGTTCTAGTTAGTTTGCCGCCCAATTCTTCCCAAGCTCGCTCGAAGCCGAGGTTAGCCATTACAGTAGAAATAATTAAATTGGATGGTAACTGTTCGGAGTCGCGCAACTGCCGGCCCCACAGATAAAGAATGTAATCGCCGTCAATCGTTCGACCTTGGTTGTCAACACACAAAACTCGATCGGCATCGCCGTCAAAAGCAAAGCCCAAATCAGCATTGTGTTCCAAAACTGCTGCTTGCAAACTGTCGAGATGAGTAGAACCGCAGTTAACATTAATGCGAGATCCATCAGGAGAGTCGTGCAAACAGATTACATCCGCCCCCATTTGCGCGAACACCGCCGGACCCAAACCCGCGGCCGCCCCCCAAGCCAAATCCAAAACTATCCGCATTCCCTCCAAATTCATCTGTTGCAGCGAATCACAGAGCGAAGTGGCATAATCTTTAACCAACTCAGAGCGATGGTAGTGGTGTCCCCAAGCCAAGCTAGCAACCGGAACCTTTGCCCCCCGGATTCCCGCTTCGATTTGTTCCTGCAACTGTTGCGACAGCTTGGAGCCGTTTGAGCCGAAAAACTTAATGCCGTTGTCTTCTGGGGGATTGTGAGAAGCCGAAATCATCACTCCGCCGACCGACTCCGAAACGCTTGCCAGATAAGCAACGCAGGGAGTGGGACACAATCCCAAATTCCACACTTCTAAACCGGCGGCCGTCAAACCCGCTGACAGTGCCATTGCTAGCATATCGCTAGAATTCCTGCTGTCTTGCCCCAAAATCACAGGCCCCTGGTTGGGGGTATTTTGGCGTAGAACTTGTCCGGCCCAGAAGCCCACTTGCAAGGCTAGGGGTGCATTCAGCAATTCTCCAACTTTCCCGCGAATGCCGTCTGTGCCGAAGAGTTTGGTATTTGGCAGGGAGAGGCTATTTCCCAGCAGAATCGTATCCAGTTTGGCTGGCTGTACCGAGTTAGCAGCCGGAAACTCGCTGCCACGAGGGCGCGAAGGTGTCTGAACCATATTCACTCCTTTAGGAATATTCACACTCACACTTTGGGTTCATGTTACAACTGAAAGTCTTTATTTTCAGCGTAAACTCCATTTATTTCGTCGATCGCTCAAGCAACTTGCTGTGACAACCTACGCACAAAGCTTAACTTCATCGGAAAAATTTGTATTGTATCCAAGGGAAAAACTTGGAGTTCCGGGCGCGCCAACGCCCGGAAACCCGGTTTCTTTCTGCCTCCAGGCTTGACCGCGAATTTCAAAGGTGGTACCCGGCACGTGATTTATCCGTGGAATCAATCCAAAATCGAAAATCGAAAATCCTCAAGCCCCCGCATTTATCCGTGGGGTCGCCTCTAAAATCTAAAATCTAAAATCTAAAATCGATTGACGCTGCTGCTGTTTGAGCCTGTCAGCAACTGCGTGTGTAGAAGGTTAATGCTGTATTGCCGTATATTTTATGGCGGCAAATTTCTAGACCGGAAATCGGTTGTGCCGATCGCTCCCGGCTGTGTTCGATCGCGATTTCGCCGTTTGGTGCTAGCATTTCTTGGCTGGCGATCGTGTTTAAAACAGGTTCGTACAAGTCGCTGGCGTAGGGCGGATCGAAGTAAATGCGATCGAACTGCTGCCCCGCTAGTGCGGCCAATTTCGCCGTCGCGTTTCCCCGCAGTATTTGGAATGTTTGGGACGAGTCTGCTACTTGCTCCCAGTTTTCGCGGATAATCGCACAAGCTTTCGCCGACTGTTCGATGCCAGTGACACTCGCGGCTTGACGACACAAAGCTTCTGCACCCATCGAACCGCTGCCGGTACAAATGTCAAGCCATCTGCAATCTGCGATCGTCCCTTGCCAAATATTAAATAAAGCTTCTCTGACTCGCGAAGGTGTAGGGCGAGTGGCGAGTCCCGGCAGGGTTTTTATTTGGCGGTTGCCAGAAATTCTTAAACTCATTTAGGAAGAAGGAATAAGAAAGAAGGAATAAGAAATAATACTGTTAAAAATGTCAAACCCGGTTTCGGCAATCTACCGGGTTTTTCAATATTCATGCACCTAAGCAGGTACTTTTTCCCTCACCAGACTGACAAAATTTGACAGCATTTGCAATCCCGTACTCGAAGACTTTTCCGGGTGAAATTGCACGGCCATCAAATTGTCTTTAGCTATAGCCGCCGTCACGTTTTGACTGCCGTGACTCACCATTGCCGATCGCACTTCCAAATCCACCGGATCGACATAAAAAGAATGCACGAAATAAACCCAAGGATCGGACGGTAAATTTTGCCACAGCGGGCAATTCTGCTGAGTAAATTCCAATTGATTCCATCCCATGTGGGGAATTGTCAAACCCGGTTCCGAGCGAAATCGGCGCACTTTTCCCGCAATAACGCCCAATCCCGGTTCTACACCTTCTTCGGAACTTTCAAACAGAATTTGCAAACCCAAACAAATGCCTAAAAAAGGTTTTCCAGAGGCGATCGCACTTTTTATCGGTTCTATCAAATTGCGCGATCGTAAATTCTGCATTGCCGGGTCAAACGAACCAACTCCCGGCAAAACCACGGCATCAGCCTGCTCGATTATAGCAGGAGAATCTGTAATTTTTGGCACTGCACCCACATTTTCCAAGCCTTTACAGACTGAGTGCAGATTGCCCATGTCATAGTCTACTACTGCAATGACAGACATTGACTTACTTGCCTTATATTATCAATATCAGTATTATTGCACAAATATGACAGCGAAAATCCTGCTAACCTCATTTGATACTTGGCTTCCCCATCAGGAATCCAACTCTTCGGACGACTTATTAGCCAAGATTTCCAAAATCAAATCTTGGCCTGATTCTCTGACTTTTTTGAGGAAACTGCCAGTAGATTTTCAGCTAGCACCGAAGTTGGCGATCGCCAAAATCAACCAACTCCAACCAGATACTATTATTTGCTGCGGCATGGCCGAAAGTCGGCAAAAATTAACCGTAGAATCTTGCGCTTGTTGCGATCGCGATATTCTGAAAACAGCAGTTAATCTCGAACCGCTAGTGGCTGATTTAGCTGCCACAGAAATCAGTCACGAAGCCGGAAAATTTGTATGCGAAGCCCTATATTATGCGGTTTTAAAACATATTTGCGATTGTCAAATAGCCGCTAAATGTATTTTCGTCCACGTACCAATTTTGACAGAAGAAAATGCCGACATAATTGTCGCCGATTTTTTATTAATTTTAACTCGCCTCACTTAACAACTGACAACTGACAACTGCCAGTTGCCAATTGCCAACTGTCAAGTCTTTAGCCGCCGTAATTCCAACCCGTGCTTTCTAGCAGCAACGGATTGCCTTCTCGGTGGACGCCTGCGGCCACAACTTCTCCCACATAAACCGTGTGATCTCCGTGTTCCACAGAACCGACAACTTTGCACTCGATGTAACCCAGAGAATCCGAGATAATCGGACAACCAGTTTCCGCGCCCGGATAAAATTCTACATCCTCAAATTTATTGCCAACGCGGCGCTGCTGCTTGAAGAATTTCTGGGCTAACTCTTTTTGCCCTGCTTCTAGGAAACTCAAAGCAAAGACACCGCTGGCTTTGATCATGCCGTGGGATTTGGAGTCTTGCTTGACGCAGTTGACAACTAAGGGAGGGGTAAAGGAAGATTGCATCACCCAGCTAGCGGTGAAACCGTTGACTTCCTCCCCGTCTTTGACACCGCAGATGTACAATCCGTGGGGGATTTTCCGCAGGATGGTTTTTTTAGCTTGTTCGTCTAGCACGGGCTTACCTGTTCGATCGATAATTCTACACCGCCCAGTTTACCAATGTCGTGCCCCAAACCCAACTGTCTTAAGGGCGATCCCCATACCGAAACTGTTGAGATTGCCAATATTGTTTTTTTCGATACCAAATCTTCTGCTTCCCCCAACATTTATTTTTATTAACTTAAATTAAGTTGCTCGGATTTGTTTGCAACTAACTATATGCTGTGTTAAAACTTTAGCCATTAATATTGCAATCTCAAAGTAGTCCCTCAATTCGTTGATAAAATCGGAGAGAATTCGATGACAGAATCGTTTAAGCGGAACTTTGGTTTAGGTCTTTTAGCCGTCAGTATATTATCTCTAATTTGTTTCGGCATAATAGGGATTGGCAGAGACGGTCAACTCAATGCTGATGGTGGCGTCCTTTACGCTGCTGGACGTGCTTGGCTTAAGGGTTTAAATCCCTACAACCACGATTTCCTCGTTCAAAGTGTAGCAGGAATAAAGGAAATTGACGGCCTGGAAAATGCCGCTTTCTTTTATCCTCCTCCATCAGCGGCATTGTGTATGTTTGTCGGTCTGTTCGATTACTCCGTTGCCAAATTTGTCTGGGTCTTACTCAACTTGCTGTCAATCGCAGCTATTATTGCGATGACAGTTCGCACCATCAACCAACATCAAAATAATAGTGAAAATCAACTCGGAATTTGGGTGATCAGTGCGATGATTATCGGCAACCCATTCACTGCCCACGTTGTCTGGATGGGTCAAACTTCTTTGATCGCTTTTGCTGCGACAATGGGTGCTTGGTTCTTCAGCCAACGGCAAAAATTTGTATTAGCAGGAATCTGTTTGGGTGTAGCCAGCTTTAAACCGCAACTATGCTTATTGCTCGGTATTTGGTTTTTGCTAGAACGGAACTGGAAAATACTAGCTGTAGCCTTCGCAACTGTTACAATTATGAGCGCTTACCCATTGGTGCTGTACGGCGGGCCCGTTGGGATGCTGGCAGCGTGGCATCAAGGAATTCAAGACAGCTATAGCTCTTTGCCTTTCAATCAACCGGGGTTTCAAGATAAAGTTGGTATGGAAAGTCTTTTTGCTTCTTTAGGCTTGAAGATACCGGCTATCAAGATTGTGGCAGTAATTTTAGCAGTTCTGCTGTGGGTGTTCCGCAATAGAATTAATCGAGAAGATGTCTTGGCTGTGCTGATGGGTATATCCTTCACATTTCTCGGATATACTCACGTTTACGATTATGTAGGTTTGTTCCCGATTCTGACCTCGCTGTGGCTGTACTGTAGCAATAACCGCAATGCTTTGCTCACCAGTATTGCTTTAGTTTTTCTGCTCTTTTTTCCGAGACGTATATTTTTAGCAGCGGGTCTGCCTTTTTTGATTCACTGGAGAACAATTGTTGTTTTGATGCTGGTAGTTGGTGTTCTTGCATTCAGCATGAAAGCTAAATCTCGTCAAGGATTTCAGCAAGAAATGGCTTGATTTTCGCAGAGTTGCCAGGGGCAGAAATTATCATAAGGGGGGCTTGCCTCATAAACCCGGTTTATACGAAAACAGCCTGGTTGGGCGACTAAATATCTACGAATAAACCGGGTTTATGAACTTCAAAACTCATCGAGAGGCGAAGGGGTGCGAAGAACGAAGAAATCTCAAAACTATTGTGCAACTCCGTGCTTCTTAAACCAATCTTGCATCAGTTTCCAAGCATCCTCAGCTTCTTTTTCCCGGTAAGTGGGGCGATAGTCGGCGTTAAAACCGTGCGGCGCATCTGGATAAAGCACAATTTCTGAACCGCTGCTGCCAGTTTTGAGAACTTCCCGCATTTTCTCGACTGTATCCTTGGGAATTGACTCGTCTTTGCCACCGTAAAGCCCCAATACAGGCACTTTCAAAGTTGCTGCAATGTCGATCGGCTGTTTGGGAGTTAAAGCCGTAGAATTGCCAACCAAACGCCCGTACCAAGCCGCGCCAGCTTTGACTTTGGGGTTGTGGGAAGAGTACAGCCAAACAATTCTGCCACCCCAGCAAAATCCTGTAATTCCCAACTTATTAGTATTGCCTTTTCCGGACTTTTGTGCCCACTCTACGGTAGCATCTAAATCCGACATAACTTGAGCGTCGGGAACTTTCGAGACAACTTTACTAATAATTTCTTGGATGTCGGTAATTTTAGAAACATCACCTTCACGGGCAAACATTTCTGGGGCGATCGCTAAATAACCTAATTTGGCAAAACGGCGGCAAATATCTTGAATGTGTGCGTGAACTCCAAAGATTTCTTGAATTACTAAAATTACTGGAAAATTGCTGCCGCTGGCTGGCATGGCTCTGTATGCTGGAATTGAGCCGTCTTTTACAGGAATTTTTACCTCACCTGCAACTAAACCAGCAGCATCCGTATTGATAACGGCAGCAGCAATAGGATGAACTGCTAAGGCAAATCCGGCGCTTAATGCGGTGACAGTGATAAATTGTCTGCGAGTTAAGTCTTTCATTGGTTATTGGTTATTGGTTATTGGTTATTGGGATGTTGAAGTCAGAAGTCAGAAGGAAAAAAACAGCTATCCGTGTATCCGTGTCAAAATCCGTGTCGTGCCTTCTTGCTTATTCCTTAGAGGGTCTAAAAAGCCGATCGTGCTCTGGATGGTACAAGCGCGATCGCCCTTGTGCTGATTTTCCCAAGGCCGGACTAATAACGTACATTGTCGTTCTGATCAAATTATTTTCGCGCGTAGCAACTGCCATTTTGTCAAGGGGAACTAGCACAATTTTTTCATCCGGCCAACCCAACCGATAACAAATCGCTACAGGCAAATCCGATGGGTAATGTTCCATCAATTTAGCTTGAGCCTGTTCGACATGGCGGGCGCTCAAATACAGGCACAAACTCGCTTGATGAGCCGCTAAACTCGCCAATTCTTCGCGTTCCGGTACTTCGGTTCGACCGCTAATTCGCGTCAAAATAATTGTCTGCACAACTCCCGGAACTGTCAACTCAATTTTAAGTTTAGCCGCCGCAAGTTGGAAAGCGCTAATTCCCGGAATTACCTCAAAAGCAATTCCCTCGGAGGCCAAAGCTTGCATTTGTTCGCCGACAGCCCCGTAGAGACAGGGATCGCCCGAATGCAGACGGACGACGCTTTTTCCGTCACGCACTCGTTCCACCATCAAAGGTACAATCTCTTCGAGGGTCTTATCCGCAGTTTGGATCGCTTCAGCATCTGCGCGCACCCCCTGCAAAATTTGCTCTGGGACTAACGAATCAGCAAATAATATGACATCCGCTGCAGCCAGTAATTTTTGAGCCTTAACAGTCAACAAATCCGGGTCTCCCGGGCCTGCACCTACAATGTATACCCCTGGAATTAGGGCTTCAATCTCTGTCAAACTCATTGCTGCTAAAAAATTTGCTAAATTTACGGACTCTTCCGGATGTACCTATTTTGGTTGGAAGTAAGGGATGGTAGATGCACCCTGGTTTTGAACCCTAGAGACTAACCTCTCTGGGGTTTTTTATTGATCCTCTGGGGATTTCTGAGCGATCTTAGCCCGATCGCTATTGGGGGAGACAACATCAGGTAAAGGTCGATCGAGCAAATAAAGCCAAGCTAACCCGCCCAACCCTAAAACAATCCCAGTCAAGCTTACCATCTGTGCAGTCCGCAGCGGCCCGAACATCAAACTATCAGTCCGCAACCCTTCAATCCAGACTCTACCGGAACTGTAAGCTGCGATGTAAACCAAAAATAAAGCACCAGTTTTCAAGCGAATTTTGCCCTGCAAATCGCGGAAAAATAAAGTCAGAAGCAACCCAAATACTGTCAAATTCCACAGGGATTCGTAGAGAAATGTGGGGTGGAAGTATTCAAAATTAGCGTAGGCGGGCGGGCGGCTGTTTGGCGGAATATAGAGTTTCCAGGGCAAATCCGTAGGACGGCCAAAAGCTTCCGAGTTAAAGAAATTTCCCCAGCGTCCGATCGCCTGACCGAGAATGGCCGAAGGTGCGATTAAATCTGCCAATTGCCAAAAAGAAACTCGCTGGATTTTCGCAAAAATTAAAGCTGCGATCGTGCCACCCAAAATCGCCCCGTGAATGGCAATTCCGCCTTTCCAAATCGCAATAATATCCTCTGGCCTCTGGGCGTATTGCTGCCACTCGAAAGCCACGTAATAAATTCGAGCACAGGGAATAGCGCCCAGAACCAGCCAAATTGCCAAATCACCCAACAATTCCGGGTTGACGCGGCGTTTTTGGGCCAAGTATTGGGACAGGCTGACCCCAATCAAGACCGCAGAAGCTATTAACAGCCCGTACCAGCGAATGGCTACGGGGCCAAGTTGAAAGATAATTGGGCCCGGCGATGTAAATTGAAACGCTAAGGGCAGCGCAAGAATATTTAGCACCATAAAAGTTGCATTAATTGTGATGGAAAGCAGTTAAATTTTGCATACCCTTTAACAAACTCCAGAGTTTATTTTAGGTGGCTGCGGTCATTTATACGCAATTTTTGGGGAATTTTGCCAAAAATTAACTTTGTTGTCGAGATTTTTGTTATTGCAACCTTGTTGACGTGGCACGACGGACTCAAAGGCTACACTCAGAATCACAGAATTACCTTGAAATGCGTCCAGAAATATACAGCAGGTTGCAGGTTGATGAAGTACACCCGCTTATCGATCAATTCCCGCCGGGACAAGGCACTGCCGTCTCCCTACTGCCCTTCATAAACCGGGGATACGCTGTAAGCATCAGTGAGGCTTGACATAAAAAAACTATGGGTGTTAGTATGCACTCATCAAAAAATATTTTTTTTAAAAAATATTGTGACACCATCCAAATTTTACATTCCTTCCTTGGACGGAATTAGGACGATTGCTTTTCTCATTGTCTTTTTATCTCATGCAGGGGGCGAGAAGATTTTTCCTGGACCCTTTGGTGTAACAGTGTTTTTCTTTTTAAGCGGATATCTGATCACAACTTTGCTGAGACGTGAATACGAACAAAACCAATTCATTAATTTAAAACATTTTTATTTGCGACGTTTTCTGCGAATTTGGCCGGGGTTTTATCTAGTCTTATTCGTAGCATCTACCTTGACATTGATAGGTGTACTTAAAGGAGAAATACAACTACCAGCTTTTTTAAGCCAGGCTCTCCATTATTATAACTATTATGCAACTTTTACTGGTGGTTACGGAGTAGCTCCTGGTAGTGGTGTATATTGGTCTCTGGCGGTGGAGGAACACTTCTACTGTCTTTTCCCTTTACTCTACATAAGTTTACTCAAAATGCGTGTGAGTCCCCAAAGGCAAATGTTAATTATTTGGGGAATTTGCTTAGCTATTCTAATTTGGAGATGTTTTCTAGTGTTTGGCAGGGGAGCAGATGAGAATAGCATCATTTTTTTATCAGATACGAGAATAGATAGTATATTGTTTGGCTGTGCATTAGCGGTCAATGGCAACCCAGTATTAGATACTCCCTATGGCTCTGATAGACTGTGGAAGTATTTCGTACTACCAGCCGGAATTACTGTAATTATTTTGTCGTTTATATGTGATTCTATTGAATTTGAAAGTACATTGCGTTACACTATTCAAGGTATTGCACTACATGGTCTTTTTATTGCTGCTATCCGTTTTCCCGATTGGGGAGTATTTCAAATTCTCAATTGGAATTGGATGCGGTTTATTGGTTTGCTTTCATACTCGCTTTATTTAGTACACCATACTGTAATTAAGGCTGTTTATCTTTATTTACCTGAAATTTCTGTGGCTTTGCAAGGAGCGATAAGTATGCTGATTTCTCTTATATTAGCCTATGCAATGTATAGGTATATAGAACTGCCATGCGGAAAGCTACGCAAGCAGTTGTCATCCTCATCAAGTTAAGTGCCAGAAAATATTTACCAAGCCTATTTTCGCCAATTTCGTCACCGATCGGCGGCCGCTTTGGTCGAGAAGTTTTAATATAGAGGGTGGCTTTAAATTTTATGATGACCTATGTCTCCTACTTCCGTTTCTCAGGTGTACTCTTCTGGTAATTCCAAGGGTGCGAATCAGTCTCGCAAGACTGCTGCTTTGGCTGTTGAGTCGGGTAAAATTCCGCCCTTGCTGGGGGCGAGTTTGGCTGAGTTAACGGAGTGGGTACAGCAGCAGGGACAACCGGCTTATCGGGGAAAGCAGTTGTACCAGTGGATTTATGAGAAAGGTGCGCGATCGATCTCTGACATTTCTGTATTCTCGAAACAGTGGCGCGAGACTGTTGCTAAAATCCCGATCGGGCGATCGACTATTCACTATCGCTCGGTCGCACCAGACGCCACGGTAAAGTATCTCTTAAAATTGGCAGACGGTCAAATCATTGAAACAGTAGGCATTCCCACCGATAAACGGCTGACTGTCTGCGTCTCAGCCCAAGTTGGCTGCGCGATGGGCTGCGACTTTTGCGCTACCGGAAAAGGCGGTTTCAAGCGCAATTTAGAAAAACACGAAATCGTCGATCAAGTCTTGACAGTACAGCAAGATTTCGGCCGCCGAGTCAGCCATATCGTATTTATGGGAATGGGCGAACCCCTGCTGAATTTCGATAATGTGGTAGCTGCTGTCAAGTGTTTGAATCAAGATGTCGGAATTGGACAGCGAAACATCACCATTTCCACAGTCGGAATTCGCAATCGCATCAGCCAACTAGCCGAACATCAACTGCAAGTTACCCTCGCCGTCAGCCTCCACGCTTCCAATCAAAGATTGCGCGAAGAGTTGATTCCTAGCGCCCGCCCTTATCCTTTGGGTGAGTTAATCGCAGAATGTCGGGAATATGTGCGATCGACTGGGCGTAGATTAAGTTTTGAATACGTACTTTTAGCAGGTGTGAATGACTTGCCAGAACACGCAGCCGAGTTGGCTAGTCAGTTGCGCGGCTTTCAGTGTCACGTCAATTTGATTCCTTACAATCCGATTCAGGAAGCTGAATATAAGCGACCGACTCCCAATCGCATTAACAGTTTCGTTGCGACTTTGAAGGAAAAGAAAATTGCCGTTAGCGTGCGGTATTCTCGCGGCTTAGAAGCAGATGCAGCCTGCGGACAATTGCGGGCATCCGAGGTTTAGGATTGGATTTTTAACCGCTAAAATTTGTTGTAGGGTGCGTCAGATCGCTTTGTTTTCAATCATTAAAAAGCTAAACTATGACGCAGCCTACTACTAAAAAATAAACTCTAAGCTGAGGCAAATCTATATTTGACCGTTAAGTTTGATGAAATTCTTGTGGGGTGTCCCGCCCAAAAATACAATTTATATCAAATCCGCTAGCATCGGACTTAATATTGCCCACAGCCTGGACACGGCAGTGCCGTGTCCCTACAATTAATCGCGGTAGGGACACGGCACTGCCGTGTCCTCTATATAATTCCGGTGCAACCGGAAACGATATTAGATACAGGACAATTTACAAGCGTTTAACAAGTATCCACCGCAACTCTAGCGGCGGTGTTTGTTGCACAGAAAATAAATCGCGCCCGCTAGCCCAACTGATAAACCAAGGTGTCGGTGGCCAAGCAGAGTCAGGCAAATGTTTTTGTTCGTATTCAATCACCGATTCATCAGAAACAATTTCTAACGGCAAACCCTCGATTGCTGCTTGCAATTCTTGTCTGGTAATCAGATAAGACCAACACAATTCAGACATTTGTTTGGCCATCTCATCGGGTTCGTAGCCATCTACTGCTAAGAAAGCACTGAATAAGATAAACCCGCCACTTAAAACAGCATCGGACATTTTGCCCAGGAAAAGACGAATTTGTTCGGGGTAGCGGAAGTGAGAGAGAACTTCGGTAGCAATGGCTAATTTGTACCGATAAGTTTTCATCCTCAATAATGGGTCTAAAACGTCGCCTTGGGTGACATTGATCGGCAAGTTTTCGGAGGTGGCTGCTGCTGATAGTTTCTCGGCAAATATCGGTGTTAGTTCGATCGCATCCACGGAATGGCCTAACCTTGCTAAAGGCAGACTATTGCGCCCTGGGCCCGCACCGACATCTAAAATAGGTGCTTTTCCCGGTTCGCCTAATTCGGCGGCAATGGCGATGACTTTGGCATCGGGATGGCTGCCGAATAAAGGTTCGGGGCGAATATCCGGCCAGCTATGATATTTCTGGGCCATTGATTCGATTTGAATCTTGGTATTCAGAGTAATGCCGCCGGCTAAACCGCTTTGGGAATTGGCGGGAAAATAGGAGACTATTAGATTAGCATGGGGGGAATTTTTGAATCCTTCTGTTAAGGCGTTGGCGATTAATGTTCGTAAGTTTTCGGTTTGGGCAGCGTCGATGTTTTGTCCGAGAGTGTTTAAGAAGTTTGAGAGTAATTTAAGATAGTCGTCTAGCATTGATGGCAAGCAAGGCAGATAGAATTCTCCCTTGATGCCTATGTTCTTTTTGAGCCTTTCTTTGAGAATTAATTTCAGGCGATTCGAGTCTGTCAGCGGCGGGCTTGTTTCGGGTGATTCGCTGACGGGCAATTGGGGGATAGATGCGGCACTGGTGAGATTTTTAGTCACAATATTTTTGATTAGATTCAGCAATAAGTGCGATCGCACCGAGCATAATCTTGTGCTCTTGCACCTGAATTCGAGCGTGCAGCGTTTCTGCGGTATCATCAGGCAATACCGGCACTGCAGCCTGCATTAAAATCGGCCCGCTGTCTACTTCTAAACGGGCGATATGCACCGTACATCCGGTGATTTTAACCTTGGCAGCTAGTGCTTGCTCGACGGCGCGAATTCCTGGAAAACTCGGCAGTAAGCTGGGGTGAATGTTAATAACGCGATCGGGAAAAGCATCCAACAAAACTTTGGTAACAATTCGCATCCAACCCGCCATCACTACCCACTCTACATCATATTCTTGAAAAGTTTTGACAATTTTTGTATCTAATTCTTCGCGGCTTTTGCAGTCGCGGTGATTGAGCAGAATCGAGGGAATGCCGTATTTTTTGGCTCTGGCTGCTGCTTTTGCTTCGGGGTTGTTGTAAATTAATACTGGGATTTTAGCGTTGAGTTGTTGATTTTGGATGGCTTGGGCAATTACCTCGAAGTTGCTGCCGCTTCCTGATGCTAAAACTCCTAATTTTAATGGAGGATGGGCCGGATCGAGTCCACTTTTGCCAATCTCAGGAGAAATCAGGCAGGCATTGGAATTAACAGATACTGGATTAGCGGTCATAAAGATAAAAACTATTCACTCGTATTCTACTATAGAGGTAAAGGGTAAGGTGTGCTTCGGCGCACTCTACATGGAGATATTGCGGAAGTCCTAAGTATATTATTTTTTTTTGCAGACCGACTGATTCACTCCTATTCTACAATATTATCAAAAAACTCTTCCCTGAGAATCGAATAAAGTTTTAGATCCCAATATCTGTCTTTCACAAATATGTGCTGTCGCAATATCCCTTCCAATTGCATCCCCACTTTTTCCATCACCCTAGCTGAAGCAATATTGCTAACTTCACATCGAGCCAAAATTCGATTCAGCAACATCTCCCGAAAACCGAATTCAATAACGGCATTGACAGCCTCGCTCATGTATCCTTCGCCCCAATAATTCCTAGAAAGTGCGTAGCCAATTTCCGCACGGCTGTGCGTCATGCTCCATTCCACAAATCCGCAAGTCCCGATAAACTTTTTATCGGCTTTGTGGACTATTCCCCAATCTACCAACTCTCGTCTCTTGTACATTTTAGTAATTGACTTGAGAAAGTATTTAGTATCTTCGATAGATGTGTGAGTTGACCACATTGTGTATTTTGACACTTCGGGGTTGCAAGCATATTCAAACATATCGCTAGCATCGTTTAAAGTTATTTTTCTGAGCAGTAGCCTTTCTGTTTCTATAGTAGGTAAATCAGCTAATATATCTAGAAGGTTCATTTTGAAATTGACCTATATTGTGATACCATTTAAAACTAAAAGCTAAAATTTAGAAGCCAATGGTTCGGATTAAATTTGGGCGTTTTAACTGGTTGGATAATGATACTATCGCAGCTTGGACTTTCCTGTCCCCAGCTTTGCTGTTTCTGGGTACTTTTTTGATTTGGCCGATCGCCTATTTATTTTACCTCAGCTTTACCAGCGGCAGCTTTACCCAGTCGGGAGTGCGTTGGATTGGCTTCAACAACTACTGGCGTCTAGTCACAAACCCGGATTTCTGGCAAATTCTCCAAAATACGCTCTATTTTACTACTGCAACAGTCATTCCCAGTTTAGTGATTCCATTAGGCTTAGCTGTTTTGCTAAATCGCTCGTTTGCTTGGCGAGGAGCTCTCCGCACCGCTTATTTTATTCCTTCGATTACCTCTTTAGTTGCAGTTGGCTTGGGTTGGCGGTGGTTGTTTCAAACCGCAGGCCCGGTGAATAATGCCCTAAGTGCGATCGGCTTAAATCCAATTCCTTGGCTTAGCAGCACAGTTTGGGCAATGCCAGTGATAATTCTGCTCAGTGTTTGGAAACAATTAGGCTTTAATATGGTAGTATTTTTAGCAGGATTGCAAGCAATTCCGGTAAATCGTTACGAAGCTGCAGAATTGGATGGAGCTAATGCTTGGCAGCAATTTTTGTACATCACTTTACCAGGTTTGCGACCGACTTTAGTATTTGCTACCGTCACTACTGCTATTTTTACCCTCCGAAGTTTCGAGCAAGTTTACGTCATCACCGGCGGCGGTCCTTTGAACTCTACTAATTTGCTCGTTTATTATATTTACGAGCAAGCTTTTTCGCAATTTGATTTTGGCTATGCAGCCGCTGCGGCAACTTTTCTAATGGCTGTAGCTTTGCTATTAGTTTATTTACAACTAAAAGTTTGGGGCGAAGATTCTTAATTAGGTTATGCGTAGTTTCACGTGCGGGAATTACAGCGGTAATGTGCGCCTCGGCGCACCCTAAATTTAGAGGTTTTGTGTATGTCCTGAATAAACTGGATTCCCAATTATCAATTCCCAATTTTATATTCCATGTGCTCTGCTGTTTGTTCAGCTTGTGCTGTACCCAAAAGTTTGCCAACAACGTGCAAAGACATATCAATCCCCGCAGCAATTCCCCCAGAAGTGATGATTTTGCCGTTATCTACAAATCGCTGATTTTCGATAATAATTGTGTTGGGAGCTAATTCTCTCAATAACTCCAATACCTGATGGTGTGTAGTTGCTTCCAAACCTTCCAACAACCCAGCTTTTGCCAAAAGCAGCGAACCCGTACAGACAGAAAGCACTAATTCTGCTGTTCGCGCAGAATCTTTTATCCAATTAATAACTGCTGAATTATCGATTAACTTTCTCGTACCTTGTCCTCCCGGTACAATTAAAATATCCGGTGGCGGACAATCGGAAATGGTGCAGTCGGGATTTACGATCAAACCGTTGCGGGCGCTGACAGAACCCGGATGTTCGGCTACGGTAGAGACTGCAAAAGGTCGCTCGCCATTACTTAATTCTGATGCCACCGAAAACACTTCAAAAGGGCCTGCAAAGTCCAGTACCTCGACATCATCGAACATTAAAATTGCTACGTTCCTACTTGCCATAAGACATACTTCTGATAGAGTCCAAAAATATCGGCGATTTGTTATCGTAGAACTGGTATAATTTAAATTATTAAAGCTATGCCGAAAAAAAATCGCCATTGCGCCCTAAAAATCAGTTTTTTGTGTCTGGCTTGTGCCTTAGCAATTGCTGTAGCACCAATTTTTACACCAGCTCAATCCACAACTCAATTAGAATTTCGCATTACTCAATTAGAACGTCAAATTTCTGAACTCCGAGGACAAATCTACAGTTTGCAGAATCAAGGTTCTAGAGTTAACAGGGCTCCCTCTCCTTCCGGTTCGGGTCGGACAAATCCTAGAATGCTGTCGGGAGACCCGATGTTTGACAACTTAGCAACTTTGGCAATTGAAACTAAGCAAGATGTTATCAAAATTCAAGAGCGGTTGTCAAAGCTAGAAGCGTCGAGAAATCGCTAGACAAGTCATTAGTTATAAGGAAGAAGGAAGGCACGACAGGGATTTTGACACTGATACACCGATTAATTATTGAGCCAAAGTCTGGATCTGGATTCAAAAGTCAGAAGGAAGAAGTTGGAGGGAAGAACTTAGTAGTCAGTAGTCATTAGTTAGAGGGATGAAGTAATATTCTCCCCAACTCAAAACTCTTTCCCTCTCCCCCTCTCCCTCTCTCCCATTCTCTGACGTTGAGGTCGAGAACAGCAGGGTCTGCTAAAAGTTAACTTGCAGAACTATTCAATGATATGGAAATAATAGGCTGCAACCAGAAAATTGATCGCTAACAGCAACAGAAACCAGCCTGCGCGAAAGGTGTAAGGGAATTTTCCCGTTTTCATCACGGACTCGGATTTTAATTGGTTCTTCGCTATCTCTGGCATAGGTAAAGCTCCTAATTGATAATGTCACTCTATTTACAAATAGCAGAGAGCGTCGCACTTATGCACAATCCTCTAGAGTTATTTTTTGTAACAAGGAGTTGATACCGAGTTGAATTTAGATTAATTTCAATCGCTCTCTCCGGCGTGGTAGGAACTGCGGACGAGAGGCCCCGATCGCACGCGCTCAAACCCCATCTCCCGGGCGATCGACCCGAAACGGTCAAATTCGGCCGGCGTCCAGTATTTACGCACTGGGAGGTGCTCTAGAGATGGTCTCATGTATTGACCGAGGGTGAGCCGATCGCACTTGGCATCCCGCAAATCGGCCATCGCTTCGACTATCTCGGCTGCGGTTTCCCCGTGCCCCAACATCAAACCGGATTTGGTGGGAATAGTTGGGTCATATTGCTTAACAATACGCAGAACGTCGATCGAGCGATCGTACTTGGCCCCCCTCCGCACCGGCCCTTGCAACCGCCGCACCGTCTCAATATTGTGGTTGTAACAAGCCGGTTTAGCCTCCACCACCGTCCGAATCCGCTCTCGCTGCAACTCATCGAGCCCTGAATTCTCCCCCTCTGAACTCCTCCCGATTCCCCCCCAAAAATCCGGCGTCAGCACCTCAACTTCAGTATGCGGGTTAAGAATGCGGATTTGGGCGATCGTCCTCGCAAACCAACCGGCACCCCCATCCGGCAAATCATCCCTAGCCACCGAAGTCAGCACGGCATAGCGCAAACCCAACAACTGCACAGCCTCGGCAACCTTTTGCGGTTCCTCCGGGTCGAGGGGCATCGGAGAATGACCTTTATCTACTTGACAAAAAGCACAAGCGCGGGTGCAAGTCGGCCCCATCAACAAAAAAGTCGCCGTTTTTTGGGCGTAGCACTCGCCCCGGTTGGGACATCGGCCCTCCTCGCAAATCGTGTGAATTTGCCGCTGTTTAATAATTTTTTGCACTTGCGAAAGTTCGCTAGCTTTGCCAACGGGCCTACGCAACCACTCCGGCATCGCCTCGATTTCACCCCGCATTTTGGCGGCAATTGCTTTGACTGTAGGAGTTTGAGGAATTTGGGGCGACATATAATTAAGTGGCGATCGAGTTAATTCCTTCGATCCTATCCGAAATCAAAGTCCCTGAACTTGTAGCAGTCTCACCCGAAATCAGGATCGCGCCGAGGTGCAACAAAACTAAACTCGCCCAGAATTATGGGTAGAATTCTGTTAGGGATATACTGAAGGTTGCAAATCATCACTCATTCATTACTGAAGGAGTCAGTCGTGGCTGGTCAAAAAATCTTGGTAATCGATGACAGTAAAGTCATCCGCGTCCGAGTCCGAGAGATGTTGCCTCAGGGTAACTTTGAAGTTCTAGAAGCAAAAGACGGCGAAGAGGGACTCAAACTGATCCGTCAAGCCCGGCCAAATCTAATTATGTTAGATTTCCTACTGCCGAAAGTCAGCGGTTGGGAAGTGTATCAAAAAGTGCAAGCCCATCCTGAGCTTTCTAAAATACCTTTGGTGATCATGTCGGGCCGCGAAGAAGAGGTGATGGAAAAAATTCCGAAACCCTTCGAGAAGCATTTTTTTGCATTCATCGCCAAACCGTTTGAGAAGAAGCAGCTAACCGAGGCAATCAAATCGGCGATGGTACTGGCCAAAAAGAAACCAGTGCCGGAAGCCCCAGCCGCCGCCGCTGCACCCACTTCTGGAGGGGGCGCCGCCGAAATTCAGGCGATGACTGCGAAAATGGCGAAAATGCAAGCGGAAATTGATGCACTCAAAAAACAAATGACTCAGGTGATTACGATCATCAAGCAGAAATTGAAATAATTCTGCTGTTTTTTGAAGGCACTTATGCAGAAGGACACTTCCACACCGTGAAACGTTCAGTTTAGTCTCAAGGGCTGCGATTTTATCGGCATTTTTTTGCCAAATTGTTTGAGCGAGTGCGATTGCCAATACCCTGCAACTGGTTGCTCAAAATCCCAGTGAGAAAATCAATTAAAAGTTAAAAATCAAACAAGGGAGGAAATTAATTATTAATTAATATTAGGATTTTTAATTCCCGCTCGTTCCACACTCAATTATCAACTCCTCAGTCTCATTTTTTTGGTTAATGACTAACGACTATTCCGATTTTTTGCCTCAACTGCGTGCCTCAACAGAGCAATTATTGAAAAGATTAGACTGCTTCCATCAAGCGCAGGTATTAGCGATCGGAGATTTGACCTTGGACGAGTTTCTTACCGGACAAGTAGAGCGAATTTCCCGCGAAGCACCGGTGTTGATTTTGCGCTACGAAAATACTCAGCAAGTACCCGGAGGTGGCGCAAATGCTGTCTATAATTTAGCCAAACTGGGAGGCAAAGTAAAAGTTGCTGGTTTGGTGGGAAAAGACGACCAGGGAAAGGCTTTGTGCGGTATTTTTGAGGCGGCGGGAATTGATACGGGTGGGATTTTAATCGATTCGCAGCGTCCAACTGTCACCAAAACTCGAATTTCCGGGCACGCGCGGCAGTCGGTGACTCAGCAAATTGTCCGAGTCGATCGCAAATCGGACGAGTTGCCGGATTTAGATTTGCAGTTGCAATTGGCAGACTACATCCGGCAGCAAATACCGACAGTAGATGCAGTAGTTTGTTCCGACTACGGCGACGGAGTTTTGACTCGTTTGGCGATCGAATCAGCAGTGGTTCCCGGCAAAACAATTGTAGACGCTCAAATAAATTTGCAGCGATATTCTGGAGCAGTGTTATTTACTCCGAACTTGCCCGAAGCCGAGCAAGCCGTCGGATATGCTATCAAAAACCCTCAAACTTTAATGCAAGCAGGACGCGATTTATTGAACTTAACTCAAGCTCAAAAAATCCTGATTACTCGCGGCGAAGAAGGGATGACTTTGTTTGAAAGGGCGAACGGCGAAGAAATCAAAAATTCACCCCCTCCAACATCCATTTGTGAAAAGGGGGAATTTGCTATTAAAAGTTGGGACATTCCCCCTTTTAACAAGACTGATGTATTCGACGTAACCGGTGCTGGAGATACAGTTGTAGCAGCAATGACTTTAGCTTTGTGCGTCGGTGCATCCGGTTGGGAAGCGGCAGTTTTGGGCAATTTGGCGGCTAGTATTGTCGTGCGTCAATTCGGTACGGCGACAACAACGGTAGAGGAGATGAAAGAAGCTTTGCGATCGCTGATGAATCTGGAATAAAGCCAAAACATAAACCTGCTGGCGATCGATCGAGCATCTATCAGGACTTGAGTTTTTAATCCTGTTTTACTTCAGGCAAATACCCTGGGATTGAGCTAATCTAGTTTATATATAAATTAGTTTAAAAACTTATGGCTGAGACTTCAGGCTATTACGTTCGCGCCGCGAAACTTGCAGAAGTCGAGACAAAGGGCAGCTTGTTAGTGAATTTGGAAAAACACACGATCGCCCTTTTTTACTCAAACGATCGGGTATACGCGATCGACAACCGCTGTCCCCACATGGGTTTTCCCCTCAACGGCAGCACTTGCAAAGATGGCATAGTCACCTGTCCTTGGCACTACGCCCGCTTTGATGTCGCCAGCGGCGGTACTTTTGACTCTTGGGCCGACGACGTGCGATCGTTCCCAGCGGAAATTCGCGACGGGGAAGTTTGGGTAAATTTAGCACAACAGCTTGACCCTTACGCCCACCAGCGCCAGCGACTTCAAGATGGGTTAGAACAAGGAATTTCTCTAGTCATTGCCAAGTCAGTGATTGCCTTGCTAGATATGGGGGCTAGTGCCAGCGAACCTTTCCAAATCGGATTAGAATTTGGCACCCGCTACAACAAATCGGGATGGGATACAGGTTTATCGATCCACACCTGCTTGATGAATATCCTGCCTTATCTAGATCCAGAAGACCGACCCCGTGCACTCTATCAGGGACTTTCGGCAGTGGCCCGCGATAGTGCAGCCGCACCTCCTCACTTTGCGGTTCACCCCTTGCCTAATTCTGAGGTTGATGCAGAGACACTCAAAAGCTGGTTCCGGCAATTTATTGAAATCAGAGACAGCGAAGCGGCGGAACGATGTTTGTTGACAGCAGTACGCGCGCCTCTGGAACGAGAACAAATTGCTGATATGCTGTTTGCGGCCGCTACTGACCACCGCTACATTGATGTCGGTCACAGCCTCGACTTTATTAACAAGGCGTTAGAAGCCCTGGATGCAGTGAATTGGGAAGGGGCAGAAACTGTTTTCGCGAGTTTGGTGGCTGGTTTGGCGAATGCGGCGCGGATGGAAGAGTCGAGTTCTTGGCGCTACCCTGTGGATGTGGTGGCAATTTTAGAGTCAGCGATGGCGCAGTTGCCTGCAGCTTTAGAAATGGGCCGATCGCACCGGGGCAATTGGTTGGGAAGAGAACAGTTAATTCCGATGTTGTTGGGCGAAGATGTATTGGCGATCGTCGATGCACTTTTAACTGCCTTGAAAGAAGGTTGTAGCGAAGACGAATTAGCCAGTGCAGTCACTTATGCTGCTGCCCTCCGCGTAGCCCGGTTTAATACGAATAACGACCACAGCGACTGGAATTCAGCGCACCATCCCTTTACCTTTGCGAATGCGGTGCATCAAGGATTGCGGCGATCGCCTTCAATAGAGTTGCTGCGGGGAGTTTTCGATGCAGCGATCGCCGTATATCTCAACCGTTTCTTAAATGTACCGCCTGCGCGACTTCCAGAACCAACAGATGTAGTTGAGAATCCAGAGGAATTGCTCAAACAACTGCCAGACTTGTTGGACAGACAGCAACAGGTGAATCCAGTCGGTAAATTAGTTGCAAAATACTTATATAGCGGTGGCAAATCGGAACGGTTGATGGCAGTTTTAGGAAAACTGATGCTGCGGGAAAATCGGGATTTCCACGTTATTCAGCAGGTAGAAGCAGCATTTCGCCAGTATGCTTTATTAGAGAATGCGGGCGATTCCCTACGGGATAGCTTCGCTTCACGCATTGTGGTATTAGTGGCGGCCGCAAGGTATTTAGCCGCCCATGCCCCGACAGTGCGATCGCAAGCACAAACTTATCAAATGGCCGATCGATTGCACCGGGGCGATCGCTTATTTGAGGACTCACCGGAAGTATAGCTTCTCGTCATAAGGCACTTTTTAGGTAAATAATTGCCCCGATCATTTCTTGGAAATTATCCCCTTGTCATCAATTTTCAAATCAGTCTTGGGAAAATCGCTTTTTGTCAAACGGTCAATCAACCCCACAGTCCTAAAATTGTTATCAACAGATGGCACGCCTCGCCCGTCAAGTTGGATGGGGATAATCTTGCCAGAAACAAAATCCCCCTGCGGAGTCATTTTCACATCCAAAATTAGGGATTTACCGAGTGTTCCTGCTGTGGACAAAGTGCGATAACCCAAAAAATTTCCCAAGGAATAAGCAATCAATTTCCCTTTATAAAGTTCCATCGCTCGGGGAACGTGCGGGCCGTGTCCCAAAATCAAATCTGCTCCCGCATCAATCATCGTCCGCGAAAACAAAACCATATTTCCCCGGTTTTCTCCGTAAAAAATTTCAGTTTTATTCCTCACATTTACAGCTCCCGTTCCTTCAGCTCCAGCATGAACTGATATCACTACAATATCAGCATTTTCCTTCGCTTTCTTGACTACTTCGGCTCCCGCTTTCAGTTCCAGCAAGGAATTGTGAACTTCGCCGTAGTTGCTGAAACCGATAAAGGCAAAATTCACACCCTTGACATTTTGATAAACAATTTGATCTCTTTTACCAACAGCCTTCATGCCATTGCTGTCGATGTTTTTAATCGTGTCCTTAAATCCCTGCTCGTTAAAATCGTAAGAGTGATTGTTGGCAACATTTAAAATATCAAAACCAACATCTTTGAAAATTTTCGCATAACTCGGAGGCGTCCTAAAGGCAAACAGCATTCGTCCGCCGCCTGCTTTGGAACTGTAAGGATAATCGGTCATCGTGCTTTCAAAATTGCCAAACAGAATATCAGCTCCTTTGAGGTACGGTTTTACCGACTCTAATAACATCTCTTTTTTTGCCGGCAGTTTGTTGTAGGGATAATTTGTGCCGGGGATCATGTCACCAACTGCTTTGATGCTGACAGTGGCGGGCACAATGGCAGGTTTTTTGGCAGCCGGGGATGGCGATTTTGGAGCGGGAAGGGGTTTGGCTGCGGCTGCTGGTGCTGGTGTCGAGCTCACTTCTCGTACCGCAGGCTTTGACGTGAGAGGGTTATTAGTAGCGGTGGTTGAGGATTTGTAAAGTTGAGAAGCCAGCACAAAGCCGGCTATCGGTACGAGAATTAGACTCAGAGCAGCGACTGACAGCCCAGATTTTTTAATTTTAGTGCGGGCTAATTCTGGCTGCGGTGATTGCTTTTGCTGCTTTTGGTGTGGGGGTTTTGGAGTTGGGATTTTAGGGGGTTGGGGCGGAGATTTTTTTGGTGTTTGAGGGGGCGCCGTTGTGACATTTTGAGGTTTTTCTAGCTTGGGCAAAGTCACAGGAATGGGAGAAGCGGCCACACTAGCGGCTACTGCTGCACTCGCAGCTACTGCTGCATTCACGGTCACTAACGGACTCACGGGTTCGGAAGTCAAGCGTTTTTTTAATTCTACCGTCTGAGTCCAAGCGGGCAATTGCTGGCCGCCCTGCCGCCCGTAAATGGTCACTGAGTAAAGGTTATTTGGTTGCAACCGCTGCAACCCTTTGACTGCGACTCGGAGACAGGCTTCTTCTGCGGGTAAATGTTCTGCTTCCAGTAGCAGGTGCAGGGTGTCATTTTCCCGGCTGGCTTTAGCCGTGACGCCGAAGCTTTGGAGTGCTTGACCGATCAGAAATGCGATCGCCCTGGCATCGCCTTCTTTTGCTAAATTTAAAATATCTTGTTGGCTCACAAACGCCTCTACTCTCACACTAGAAATTTAGGTCGATCTTATATCAAATTTGGCGGCACAGCGTTAAATACCGATTGATTTAACTTAAGTAAGTGGGTACAAATAAACAAAACGTTGGCAAAAGACGCCTGCGTGAAAGGGTCTACTCGCTGTCACTATAGCTCCTAACTAAATCCGACCCTACTTTTACAAGGTAGTATGATTTTTGGCGCTGGCTAGCTGAATACAATATTTCCTAACGGTTATCTTCGCCGATCGCCCAAACACTTCTATCCGGCATAATTGCCCCCTTCAAATTAACATCGCTCAAATCAGCGCTCTCTTTCTTACAGCATTTTTGGTAAATAAAACTGGTTTATGAGCGTCGAGAGTGCGTCCTTGAATGTACGGAAAATATGCGGTTTAGCAGCGAAGAATTAACGAAAAAACCTAGTTTCTCGTTTCCACTGCCAATCCCCCTGTCCCACTTGCGCCCCAGTTCAGACAATAACGATCGACCCACAGGCTCGGAAGCTTGTTAAACTTTTGGTCATGCCACGCTATTCGTGAGAAATCGACGGCGACGGAGCCACAATCGTCTGCTACCGCCCCCGCAGTGCTGCGCTGCTGGGCCTGCACTCCACACTGCACGTAGGTGAAACTAGCTGCAATCAACTTTCAGGATGCCGCTAAAGTCGCGGCCACCGATGTAGTTGTTCGTTTTAAACTAATTAAACTAATTATTTAAAAGAGTTGCACGTCAATGACACAATTGTGCTTGTGAGAGCTGGCTCGATGCCCTTTCAAACCAGGGTTTTTCGCTAGTATGGTGCTATTTGTGAGTTAGTTAAGCCTATAGCAGCTAGGATCGAGCTAACTCAAGGTTAAACTAAAGCTCGTCATGCGGCGTTGCCTCTCAAAACCCGGATTGAGTCTTATGGCGCATTACCGCTCCTCTGTATGTTTGTTCACCTGCATTGCCTGTCTGGGTGCTGCGTTCAGTCCAAGTGCCGACGGAGGGCAACAGGTACTCAATGCCTCTGCGCGTGCTGTTTCCCAAGAAATTGCTCAGGCAAACTCTCCCCCGGACGATCGCCAGGATTCGCAGCCTCCAAAACCTTCTCCAGCGCCTGATAAAAACAAATCTCAGCCGTCCAAAACGTCCAAATCTAATTCTAAGCTCCCGAAATCGGTATCCAATTTGATCGTCATTTTGTCTCGTCAGCGGGGGTTCTTAATGTTGGGTTTGGCAGCAGTTGTCGTCACGGCAGCGGCAGTATTTATCCTGCTCAAATTAGTTAGCAGTGACGAGTCAAATTATTCTAAGCGAAGACGGGGAAGATTTGATCGCCACAACCAAAAAAACTCTCAATTCACTAATTCCGATTCTCCTACAAACTCGCACGCAATTACACAGCAAGAGGCTTCTTTTGGGCTATCCAAACCGCTCTCAGCCTTGCCCTACCCTTTGGATTTGCCAAAAGACTACAGTATCGAGAACAGCGATCGACCTTTACCGTTGATCCGGGAATCCGGGGAACCTGAATCCGAGGAGGTATCAGTCGAGGGCGATCGAATTAATTCCGACACCTCGCCATTGGAAACTCACAGCAATGGGTACAGCAACACAGGTTTCAACATTCCCGAAACAACTAATCAAGGCGATTCCCTAGCGAGTCGCAAGAAAGATATTGCCCTTCCCGAAACGGATAGTAGACCTAAAGTTGATATTATTGAAGCACTGATTGAAGATTTGCAGCAGCTAAATCCGGCAAAGAGGGGCAAAGCAATTTGGGAACTAGGTCAGCGGGGAGATTCCAGAGCAGTTGAGCCGTTGCTCGATTTGTTACCAAATTCCGACTCGAAGCAGTACAGTTTAATTTTGGCAAGTCTCTCGGAAATTGGCATTCGCACGCTCAAACCAATGAATAATGCTTGGTCAATTTCGCTGCAAAATGAAAATCCAGAAGTGCGTAAAAATGCAATTCGCGACTTGACGCGGATTTACGAATTGGTGAATCAAATCAGTTACTTGTTGCACCGTGCTACGGACGATCCAGATCCCGAAGTTCAGGAAGTTGCTCGCTGGGCAATAAATCAGTTGAATCGCATCCGTCCGCGTTCTGGGAGGGATTAATAAATGGTAATTGCTCAACTAGGGGAAAAAAGGGAGCCATGAAGAGAGAGGGCTTTTTGAATAGCTTGATAAGCAGTTA
>NZ_JAUBQM010000081.1:0-30872 GCF_036701245.1 Microcoleus sp. Pol14D4 | reverse complement strand
TTTACTCAGAATGGCTGCAATTGGTCACAACAGCCTTATTTAAGTATTTGTACTTATTGCAAAAGTGACACGCTCCCAATCTCACCTCCAGCACTGCTTGCTGCATTCCCCACCGCACTAGCCGTATTAACAATCGCACTTCCGGCATTCCCTACCGCATTGCCTACCGCACTCGCGGTATTAACAATCGCACTTCCGGCATTGCCTACCGCACTCGCGGTATTAACAACAATCGCACCTCCAGCACTGCCTGCTGCATTCCCCACCGCACTCGCGGTATTAACGATCGCACTTCCGGCATTCCCTACCGCACTCGCGGTATTAACAACAATCGCATCTCCAGCACTGCCTGCTGCATTCCCCACCGCACTCGCCGTATTAACAATCGCACCTCCAGCACTGGCTGCCGCATTCCTTACCGCACTCGCCCTTGCAGAGACGGCTCCGAAAACGGAACCGAACCAATTGGATTTACCCCCTGGTTCAGCCTGCACATTTGATTCGGATCGATCCTTGGTTTCTGATACTTCGGTTGCTGACAGAACTTCTTCTGAGTGGGTGCTGTCTCTTTTGCTTTCGTTGTTATCTAGCATGGCTTTACTGTGGGTTGAGTTTTTCAATGCAGCTTTTTCAGCAATGCGTTGGATTGACACTCCCCACTCGCCTACAGATGGGGATTCGTTTCCTGGTCATAGTGTAGCGCGATCGTCCCGCTGGCGAGTTTTCGTCTTTTGCAGTGCCAGCAGGACGATCCAGATCCCTCATCTTTAAAGCATTAAACCATACTCAAAGACATCAATTCATCTGTCATTTCAAAATTCGCTGTCACGCTTTGCACGTCATCCAAATCTTCCAGTGCGTCCATTAACTTCAGGAGCGATCGAGCTTTTTCAGGAGTGTCTATTTCCACTGTATTGCTGGGAATCCAGCGAGTTTCCGACTGCAAAACTGCAAAATTTTTTTGTTTCAAAACATCAGCCAGTTGTTCCAAATTAGCCACGCTTGTAAATACCTCTGCACCTTCAGTATCCTCATCAATTAATATCAAATCATAAGATTCCGCAGCCGCCTCTAATGACGCTTCAAACAATTGTTCCTCATCAATCGGGCCGCGTACCGTACAAACTCCTTTGTGGTCAAACATCCAGCCCACACAACCAGTTTCGCCCAGGTTGCCGCCATTTTTAGTAAAAGCTTCTCGCAAGTCAGCCGCTGTGCGGTTGCGGTTGTCTGTCAGCGCTTCAATCAGAATAGCAACTCCGCCAACGCCGTAACCTTCGTAGCGAATAGCTTCTAAATCCGAACTTCCCCCGGCCAAGCCCGCACCTTTGGCGATCGCCCTTTCTATGTTTTCATTAGGAATACTCGCCGCCTTGGCTTTTTCTATAGCCGTCCGCAGTTGAAAATTTCCAGCGGGATCGGGAACTCCGCTGCGGGCCGCGACAATAATTTCGCGAGATATTCTAGCAAAAACCTTGCCTTTAACGGCATCAACTCTAGCTTTTTGGCGTTTAATATTCGCCCACTTACTGTGTCCTGCCATACCGATTTAAGCTTTTCGATTTAAAATGTGCGATCGAGATTAAACAATAACACCCAGATTCGGACAAATCAGATTAACGTAGGGTGCACCTCGGCGCACCTTACACACATAGCATAAAATGCGATTTTTGGCACTAATCTCAACTTTAATTAAACCGGATCGCGGTTTCAGAGTCAGTCAGGTGAGAAGTATCGCCATTAAGTGCGATCGACCATTCTCCCTCACTCCGCACCACTTTCACCAAACAGCACAAAGAAGCGTTAATTTCCGTTTCAGCACAGCCCGCCAGGCCGATCGCAGTTCCTAAAACCGACGCACCGTGACCTACCAATAACATATCTTCGGGAAACTCAGCCGCGAGGCGTTTAGCAGTTTCCCCCGCCCTTTTGAAACAAGCTTCCCCAGTTTCGGGATAATTAGCAATACCGCCTTTGTAGGAAGCATCAATCCTGGGAAAACGCCTGCACAAAGCTTCTACGGACTCAGTTTCCGGCATTTCTGTCATCCATTCAGGATTCAGCCATTCGCACAGTCCCCACTCTAGTTTAATTGACAAATCGAGAGCTTCTGCCGCGTGATTTGCTGTTTGGACAGTTCGCAGAAAAGGGGAAGCAAATATATGAGAAATTCCTTCACCTTTGAGGCGATTGGCGAGTTGTTTGGCTTGAACGTGACCGTCTTCGGAAAGGTGGGGATCGTAGCGGTGTTCTGCGGTGAGAAACCAGTCGGGGTTAACGAAGTCGATGCGGTTTCCGTGTCGTGCGATCCAGACTGTTTGCGGCATGAGTTGGTTTGAGTTTGGCTTCTAGGTGTAATATTATATCAAAGTTGGGTAATTTGATTTGTTGCAAAGCTATTGATGAGATTTTTTAACTGCAGAGGCACGCAGATGGATGGTGGATTTGGTAATGGGTGATGGATGCGATCGTATTTTTAACTTTACAGTAGATTTTGCCATGTATTCAAAATCAGGTACGCAAGCAAGCTTTTTCTCGATATCTTAAAAAAGTCGCAAAATATTTTGCAAGACATCTGCGTTAATCTGCTATTTTACGATTAATGAAAAATTTATAAAATAAGTCTCGTCACCCTATTTTTATTTCATTCCGCGTGGCGCGGACGACAGTTTGTGTAGCCATTACATTCGCCCTCTAACTCGCAGCATCTTATTCCCGCCTTTTTGAAACTCATAAGGAGCCTCTTGAATTTCTACACTAAAACTTCTCTTTTTCAATTCTGCGATCGTCGGATTTAAGTGATCGGATTCCTCTCCGCTAAAACTCTGCAACAAAGGGAATACCCGGACTTCCTTCGCAACCCGACACATTTCTGTAATTGCTGACCGATGAAATTCTTCGGAAAGCAGGTGAGAATAAGCAAATAAGAAATGGCTGCACAAAGCTAAATCGAATTTACCGTTCTCGAAAGGCAAAACTGGCAGCTCAGCATTAATGTATCGGCCTTGCTGCAAGCCTGATGGAAAATCTTCTAAAAATTCCTGCATCGCCTTCATTCGCACTTCGCCTAGCTGGTACGGCGATTCAAAATTATTCCACAGATAGCCGTCTACATTTGCCTTAACACCGTCAATCACAGTTTGATATGTTTCTTGGATGCGATCGCCAATTTCCACCGCAGTAAACTGATAAACTGGATCGCAAGAAATTACCTTTTTACCTTGGCGAGTCATTTCGGCATTGAAACTTGCCGGGCCGGCGGCACAATCAAGAATGTTTAGCTTGAGGTCACTTGATGTCAAGCTAAACATTCCTATGTATTCATCCAAGCAGCGTCCCCAGGGAATTACTTTATCCAATTTTAGTGACACTTGTCTTTGTCCTGCAGAAAGAATTATTTAATATTTTACCTCTAATACGGGCGTTTTTTTTATCCATTTCCTTGGCGGGTTGATTTGTCTGCCGAGTTATGTATGAAGAATTTTGCTCAAACGAGCTCCTAATCCTGATAACAGTTGGCGGGCTTTACAGTTTCTTTATAAACAAGGTACAAAATAGTTAAGTGCGATCGCACAATTTTTATGCTTCTACCTGTGGATTTTGCAGCGAAGCGAGGCTACACTGGACAGCAGGGAAAATAAACTAAAATCCACTAGCTAAATCGCTCTTGTTCATTGGCAGGCTGCAACCAGGGAAGAAAGATGAAACATACCGTTCAAACCGCTACAAGTCTGAGTTTGTCAGCACTCCTGGTGCTATTGAGTTCGCTGCCCAGTATAGCTCAGTTGCCTGCCATCAGAAATCCTGCTGCCACTCCTAACTCAAACCAACCGATAGTACCGCCACCGCCACCTCGGGGTGTAAGTTTGCCGCCGATCGGCAATTCTGGTTCGCTGACACCAGAAGCAGCTTATACTTTAGGCCCGGGCGATCGCGTTGCTTTAGATATCTTCGGCGTTCCTGAATTCAGCAAGGAATATCAAGTGTTAGTTGACGGGACGCTCAATTTGCCAATCATTCGCAGCGTCTCAATTCAAGGCTTGACCCTGCAACAAGCCGCTAATGTAATTACCCAGCGATACGAACCCTTCATCAATGTTCCCGTTGTTACCGTGACAGTGATAGTCGCTCGCCCCCTAAATATAGGTCTTGCGGGTGAAGTTACTCGCCCGGGTTCCTACAAGATTAATCCCACTAGAGAAGGAGGAGGAGTAAAATTCCCCACTTTGATGGAAATGCTGCAGCTTGCACAAGGGGTGACATCAGCAGGAGATATGCGAAATGTCCAAATTCGCCGTCCCCGCAGAGGCGGGCCGGAGCAAGTTACTAATGTGGATTTGCAGGATTTTTTAGACACGGGAAATTTGCGTCAAGATGTCACGATTCGAGATGGAGATACAATTTTTGTACCGACAGCAAGGGCTCTGAATACTCAAGAAGTTCGTCAAAGAGCCAGTGCTAATTTTTCCGCTGATATTACTAAACCAATTGGGGTGGTAATTGTCGGGGAAGTAAACCGGCCGGGGCCTTATACTGTATTTGCTTCGGATGTGCGATCGAGCAACCAACAAACAGAGTTGAGTTTTGTATCTATCGACCAACAGCAAGGAGCCGTTGTCGGCTTACCCACAATAACTAGAGCACTGAAAATTGCTGGTGGTATCACTACAGAAGCTGACATTCGCCGGGTGCAAATCCGCCGCCGAGTCAGAGGTGGCAATGAACAAACTATCATGGTAAATCTGTGGGATTTGCTGCAAAAAGGCGACGCAACT
Source organism: Microcoleus sp. Pol14D4 (assembly GCF_036701245.1). Lineage (NCBI taxonomy): Bacteria > Bacillati > Cyanobacteriota > Cyanophyceae > Oscillatoriales > Microcoleaceae > Microcoleus > Microcoleus sp. Pol14D4. The sequence continues at coordinate 26,097 of NZ_JAUBQM010000081.1, read as the reverse complement.
CAAGATATTTTGCTGCAAGAAGGAGATAGCGTAATTATCCCGACAGCAGCTACTGTAGACTTGGCTGAAGTTTCTCAAGTCGCAAATAGCAGTTTTTCTCCGAACGCGATTAGCATCAATATTGTAGGAGAAGTAATTAGGCCTGGCGCTTTGCAGGTGCGGCCTAGTACCTCCCTTCACCAAGCTTTGCTCACCGCAGGCAGTTTCAATCAATTACGAGCTAAAAAAGACAAGGTAGAACTCTTGCGTTTGAACCCCAACGGTACTGTTTCTCGCCGCACGATAGAGGTAGATTTTGCTCAAGGGTTGAATCCTAATAATAACCCCACTCTCCGCAACGACGATGTGATTCTGGTAGCGCGATCGGGCTATGCTAGGGTAGGAGACAATATCAACAGTTTCTTGCAGCCAATAACAGGAGTTGCAAGTGGGGTCAGCGCTGTTAGTGGCGTTCTTACTGGGTTTCAAGCAACTATCAACGCTTTTCAAAACTTATTTTTGGGAGGGGATTTCGAGCGGCGAAATCAGCTCAGGCAGATTCGCGAACAACGTCAAGACAGACAAGAGCAACGTGAAGACAGGCTGCTAGAAAGAGAGCTACAACGTCAAGATAGATTGCAGCAAGCAGAAGATAGAAGACTGCAACTTGAAGACAGACAGCGACAAATCGATCTGCAAAATCAGCAGCTTCAGATTCAACAGCAGCAACTTCAGCTCCAAAATCAGCAGCCGCAGCAAATGCAGCCACAAACTACGACAACTACTCCTTGATATCTAGTCAGGTAAAATAACCCTGATAAGTTTGTAGTGAGGACTTCAGTCCTCCCTGCAACAAAATTGATTAGGGTCGTTGAGTTCAAAACACACGACTCAAGTCCGGAAGGAATTTAAAGTAATAATTTAAACACATATTATCTCATAAAAATTGCGAGTTGTTAAGAGACCATTCAAAATATTTAACAAAACTTTTCTGTATATATTTAAACCTTTAGCATTGAGGTGAACACCGTCAATTGTTAAATCTGCATTGAGAGCTTGTTCCTTAAACAATGCTTGTATGCCGCGAGATTCAACAGTCACATTTTCAGCGGCTGCTACTCGATTGATGAGACCATTGATTTCGTCAACTCTAGCAATTGTTCCTGCTAATTTAGGATTGTAGCTGGCGGCAAGAGTTGAGTAAAAAGCAGGAATCAGAATAATTTGTTTTGTTCCGATCGATCGCATCACCGCGATCGCCTCTTTTAAATTGCTGACAAACTGCTCGTCGCTAATGCCGTACATAGCATCATTTGTACCGATCGCCACAATCGCTTTTTCGCAGGTAAACCGAAGCGGCACTACAAGTTTAAGCTGTTCTAGCAGCGAGACTGAACTCATCCCTCCGATCGCAAAATTAAAATTTTCTGCTCCCAAAGAGTCTCCCAGAGCCGAGGAAATAGAATCGCCCCACACACACCCTTGATATTGCCGATCTTTAATTTGTTGTACCTGATTGTACACAGCAACTTGCCACCACAGTGCAGAACTAACTGTATCACCCGAAGGTTGCGGGTTAGCTAACACCCGAAAGGGGATATACGCCGATAAAAACAAAGCCAACAGGACTGAAAATAACCTAAATTTAACTTTCATAAAACTTGCTAATTTTGCTGCTAGTTTAGTTTATGCTATTCCTTTGACCGACAGTCAGGATTTATGCAAATTTAGCGAAATTGCGATCCTCTTTTCATGATAATTAATCAATCTTTCGCCCCCAACAACTCCTGCTGCAAAACCTGATTTAATTTGCCGCTGCGAAACCCCTCCAAATCCAAAGTCGCGTACATAAAACCAAACTCCTGAAACACCGCAACCAAAGCAGGCAAATCCGTATTTAGCACAAACTCCCGAATCTCCTCTGCCGGTAACTCAATGCGCGCCGTATCTCCCTCAGATCGCACTCGCAAATTTTTCAGTCCCAACTGGCGCAAATACCGTTCAGCGCGCCCCACTCTTTGCAACTTTCTAACGGTGATTTCTTCACCGTAAGGAAAGCGCGAACTCAAACAAGGTTGAGCGGGTTTGTCCCACCAAGGCAAAGCCAATTCTTTTGCCAACTGCCGCACTTCAAATTTAGTGATTCCTACTTCTGCTAAGGGCGATCGCGCACCGCGTTCCTTGGCCGCCTGAATTCCGGGACGGTAATCCTTTAAATCGTCAGCATTAACCCCATCCACCACATAAGGATAACCCTTTGCTAGTGCTAGGGGTTTCAAAGTATCGTGCAGTTCGCTTTTGCAGAAATAGCAGCGGTTAACCGGGTTAGAAGTGTAATTGGGATTTGCCATTTCCTGAGTTTCTACTTCCTCGTGGGCAATCCCAATTTCTGCTGCTTGAATGCGCGCATCTTCTAAATCTTCTGGCAGTAAAGACGGAGAAACTGCCGTCACTGCCAAAGCGCGATCGCCCAACACATCAAAAGCGATTTTGGCTACCAAAGTGCTGTCAATTCCGCCGGAGTAGGCAATCAAAGCCCGTTCCATCTGTGCGAAAATATCTTTTAATTGTTCTAGTTTTTGTATTAACATAATTTCACCTTTTTTTACGAACATATAAGTAAGAAAGCAAACTCAATAAAGAAGAATGAAGAAAGCATATATCGAGCGGGTTCCTTTCTTCCCTCGAACCACTTCTTTCTTCCGACGGACATCGACTTCTAATGCTATTCTGGATCGATACCGAGGGCTGCCAATCGAGCCAAAAGTTCTTGATTTCGCTATCTTTCCTGTTCCAGCAGCGTCTCGGCTAACTCTTTGTCTTGCTGTCGGCGATCGGCTCGCTGGCGTTCATTTTCTGCCCGCTGGCGTTCATTTTCTGCCCTTTCTTCCGGCCACAAAAGCAGTTCTCCTTCAGCATTCCACCAACGCAGCCAACAACGCAGCCAATATCCCGTTCTACCTTCGCGAGTTCCCTGCCACACACCCAAAAATAGATTTAATCCAGGTATTAAATAACGGCAGTTTTCATCAGGATTTTGATTGTCATAACGCTCTGATTCAAGCGCATAAACTTCTATTCTGGCTGTCTGCGGTCGAAAAATGACATAGCGAGGAACTTTGATTACTTGTTCGCAAAAAAACCACTTGCCGATTTCTTCTGTGTGTTCGACAGAGTATTCGTCGCCGTAAGTAGCTGATAGAAATTCCATCACTACAAAAGGGACAGTTCCTTCGGTATGAGGGGTGTAACTGCGGCGGGGATAGTTGTGAGGCCAAGGTTGAACCGGCTGCACGTACATCCAGTCTGGGGCTTTGCAAATAGTGCGATCGTCCACAGCAGCACACAAAGCAAAATTAGAAACTATTAGTGCGTCTTGCATTAGTTCCGGGTAATCCACTACCGACTGGCGCAAACCGTTAGCTAGCAAGGGATGGTCTATATCGTCTACAGGGTCGTCTGGTAGGATAAAATCATCGGGTAGCAGAGGCCAAGTAATCTTGAGCTGGGATATCGGTTTGTGAATTACAGTAGTCATAAGTCACCTCATTTTACCAATAAAAGTTTGACTTTTAGTCGAGATTTCTTAGCGATCGCCTCCTTTATATTTTAGCGTGATAATTTGATATACTCACACTTTTGAAAATAGCGAAGGCGGCTTTTAAAATTCCCTACGAGAAAAGATGGCGATCGCAACTGACAGCAGCAGCACCACATACAGCAAACCGTAGCCAGCATCTGTAATCAAACCTGCCAAGTAAGGTACTTGTCCGTAAACAGCATCGTTTCTCAAATTGAATCTGGCTAAATCCGGCAAAACCAGATATAGTCCCATCATCAGTTGTTCAATACCAGGATTTTTAGTTAACTTGCCCAAAGCAACTAAATCCCGCGTCGAATGTCCCATTAAATAAACGCCAAATGTCAGTAAAGTTGCCAGCAGCGAACTGCTAAAAACCCCAAATAAAATCCCGACACCGGCCATGAGACACAGTTCAAACCAGACAAACAACGAAGCGATTAAAATGCTTTCCAAAGGGAAAGGAATGTGGCTCAAACTCAGAATAGCCAGATAGATAACAGTCATTGCTGCTACAAGCACCGCCAGCACCGCCGACAGCCCTAAGTGCTTGCCCACAATTAACTCCGCCCGACTTATCGGTTTAGCAACTAACAGATAAACAGTCCGTTTTTCAATTTCTTTGTTGACCAGTCCGGTAGCCACAAAGACTGTGGCAATTAGACCGAGGAGGCTCATAGCAGCCAAACCGATATCTAAGATAATTTTCTTTTCGGTTGTCGCCGCCAATTCCGGTATCAACCGTACCGATGCGCCCATCAACAGAGCAAAAATAATAATTAAGTAAAGGATGCGGTCGCGAATTACTTCCCAAAATACATTGGTCGCGACTGTCAAGATTCTTCTCAAATTCATCTAGTTATTAACTCGCTGAAAACTTTCGCCATACTTTAGTGTCAGGAAGAAGGAAGAAGGAAGAAAGCTCTTCGGCTTCGCTCAGATTAAAAAGAAGGAAGAGGGAAGAGGGAAGAAAGAGGATTTTTTCCATCTCCGACTCTCAGACTCTTTCACTCTTTCACTCTCCCGCTATACCAATCGCAATTAGTTAACAGAGACAGAATCAAACTTGACTGTCCCCCGCCGTTCCATCTTTTTGCTGTCCGGGTTGAGAGCGTTTGATGGCACCGCAGGTTACAGTCGCTCTATTGGCTACGGCGAACACCTCGCAAGATTTGGTAAACGAATATATTTCCGGTCTAAAAACCAATCCCAGCCAAGTTGCCTGCATCTCTAACTGATAGCGGGACTCTCCTTGAACGATCGAAGTTTTGACATCCCACCTCGCATCTTCTGCGACTACCCCTGTTGTTTTTAAGGCTTGATTCCGCAGAAAAAATCGCTCGTTGTCAATATCTATTAACATTTGCTCTACTTGCGCCCACGGTTTTGTGCGGGCTTCATTTCGCAAATATGCCTCCATTGCATTGAGGATGACAACTCCTCGAGAGCGATTAATAGTTGGCTGTTGAAATGTCACCACATAATCGCTTTGCCTCAAATCCTGGGATAACACGCTCGGGTACTGTCGTATCCAACCCTGAATTAAAAAGTGAAAAGCAAACCAACAGGAAAACAGCAGGTGAACTAGAGTAATGATCAAAAACTGAGGGCGCACCAACGACCTGATACCTTCTCGTTTTGACTCGCTATTCCAAACCTCTATTGTAGCAAGAACTACTACTGCTATCAGTGGACCGGATATCCACGCTATTTCCTTCCTATCCGACGGCAATCTTACCAGCAACCACAAGCCAATTAAGATGCTTGTCACCCACGGACTCAGACTTACTCCTTTAATAACAAAAGGTTGCTGACTGGTCAGCAAACCCATTGAAAGTGTAAAAAATAACCAGCTCATATCAAAAAGCAGAGTTCTCGTCCGCCAGTCAGTGACTGCCGCCACTGTCAGCAAAGCTAAAAAGATGCTGAGTAGTAAAGGAGTCTTCCAGTGAACAACTTTAGGCGGAATCATCGCCTTTTGGATTTTTTTATTGGTTTCCCAAAGGTTGTTCGTCAGTTTAGTGAGTTGCTGAGTGACATCAAAAAATTGCTTCATCATAAATTTTAATAGACGCTTTGCAAAAACAACACGGTTAAAATAACGACATTGCTAACAATGTGGGCGATTAAAATTCCGCCAAATTGGGTAGTTACTTGAAAAGTTCTTTTGGGAGCACGGCGGGTGAGGCTCGGCGGCCCTAAAAATGCTGGCTTGGAAGCTTTTTTATTGCCAGAAACCATGTTTTCTATGAATTCTAATCCCTGCCATTTAGCTAGAAAAGTTACTGCTAATACTGAGAGTGCTATCATAGTTATTGGAGCGTAAACATTATCCCCACGTCCTAATAAAATATAACCGATAAGCTGTTCCCGCAATTCTTTGCTAAGAACGCTTTCAATGCCGAAGAAAACTAACCAGCCTACGCAAGTGCAAGATAGATTGAGGATGGCTGTATATTCAATGCTGGTTTTGGGGCCGAGTTTAAGTAGTTTTTGCAAAAACCACGATTCGATCGCGATCGCCAAAAACATAATTAAAATTTGCACCAAAACAGTCCGAAATGGGAAAACACTCGCAATCATAAGCCTTTAGGTATATCAGTCCGTGTTAGATTTTAATTGTACAGCACAAGCGGAATAATCTTAACCGGAGGTTTAAGCACCTGATTGCGTTAAATCGTGGCTTAAAAGATTGGGGGTTAGAACTTATCGTATAATCAGTTGAGATCCGCCAACAGAATGGAAAAATTAAACATTCAAGGCGCGCGATCGAATACCCACCCCGATACAGACTCAAACAACTTCTGATTATGGTAAGGAATGGCATTGGTATTCGGACAGCCTCATCCCGATCGGAACGCGCCGCGGGTCAGATTCACGTCTACGACGGCGCCGGTAAAGGCAAGTCTCAGGCAGCTTTGGGAGTAGTGTTGCGGTCGATCGGGCTGGGTATCAATTCTGACTCGCCCACGCGAGTTTTGTTGCTGCGCTTTCTCAAAGGCCCCGGTCGCTCCTACGACGAAGACGGAGCAATAGAAGCCTTGCAACGGGCATTTCCGCACTTGATCGACCAAGTGCGTACCGGCAGAGCGGAATATTTTGGGGCCGAAGCAATCACCCGCTTCGATCGCGCCGAAGCTCAGCGAGGCTGGGATATCGCCAAAGGAGCGATCGCCAGCGAGCTCTATTCCGTCGTGGTACTAGACGAACTAAACCCCGTATTGGACTTGGGTTTGCTGCCAGTTGACGAAGTAGTCCAAACCCTCAAAAACAAACCAGAATATTTAGAAGTCATCGCCACAGGCCGAGCGGCCCCGTCCGCTTTGCTGGAGATTGCCGACTTGCATTCAGAAATGAAGCCCCACTATCACCCCGCAGCGGCAGAGCATCATATTTCGGGTATCGAAATATACACCGGAGCGGGCAAAGGCAAGTCTACAAGCGCTTTGGGCAAAGCTTTGCAGGCAATAGGTAGGGGTATCAGTCAAGACCAATCTCACCGGGTGTTAATCGTGCAGTGGCTAAAAGGCGGCACCGGTTATACAGAAGATGCGGCGATCGCAGCTTTGCGCCAAAGCTATCCACAGCTAGTAGACCACCAGCGGTGCGGCCGAGATGCTATAGTTTGGCGGGGGCAACAGCAAGAGCTAGACTGCATAGAAGCAGAACGCGGTTGGGAAATCGCCAAATGTGCGATCGCCAGCGGCTGGTACAAAACGATTATTCTCGACGAACTCAATCCCACAGTAGACTTAGAACTGCTGCCGGTAGAGCCGATCGTCGAAGCTCTGCTACGCAAGCCGCGGGATACAGAAATTATTATCACCGGGCGTTGCCACAAACCCCATGCTTACTTTGACTTGGCAAGCGTACACTCCGAGGTATACTGTCACAAACACTACGGCGATCGGGGCGTAGAACTAAAGCGGGGCGTAGACTTTTAAAGCCCGGAGCGGTACGCAGTTCAATCCGGGTCAGAATTATTAAATGACGACCCTGCCTGGAAAACCGGAAATTGCCACAAAGCCTTGTTACCAAGTAACAAATCTCCCAATTTCCCTTGTCTTCCCGATCACCCAGATCTGCCTTTTTTAATCTTTAATTTCCTCCCCCGGACGCGATCCCCGACCGCAAATCCAGAGTGGAACATTAAGAATATGAGCCGCGTCTTATGGAGCGTGAGCACCTGAGACAGTGCACCAGGATTATTAAAGGGTGAAGACTTTGAAAATAAAAGCTTACAAGCAAAAAAACCGCGAGGGAGAAAGTCTAGACAGGGTTAACGCCAGTAGGCTAGACTTGCGGCTGGCAAACAGGTTAAACTACAGCGGAATCCAAACATTCGGTGTTCTAGGCAGTGTCTGTAGTCGCACCAGCGATGACCAACAAGTAGAGGAGTGAAGCTTTATGACAACGTTAGATGACAATCCTAATCAACTAGATTTAAACCTTCCGGGACTAGGCCCGGATACAGTATTCGCCGGAGCTGGGGCGGATTTCGTTAGAACTTCCACCCTGGGCGGCAGCTTAATATTTGGCCAAGGCGATAACGATACTCTGATTTCAGTTGGCCCGAACGATACCATATACGGCGGCGACGACGAAGATTCAATCAGATCTCAGCGCACTCCGGCTTTGCTGTTTGGCGACGCAGGCTCGGACACCATAGTCGCTGAAGCCCGCGCTACCGTGGCCGGCGGTTTGGGAGAAGACATCCTCCAAGGTACTGTCGAAGCTAACCTGATGTTTGGTAATCAGGGCGCAGATACGATTCTGGGAGGGGCGCAGAGAGGAGATTCCCTCTACGGCGGTAAGGACAATGACGCGATCGGCTTCTTCATTGCAGGCGGTGGCAACAACCTTTCTTTACAGGGTGGCTTGGGTATTGGCTTCGCTGGCAATGAAGGCAGCAACTACTTGCGGGGTGATAATGGCGACGACTTGGTTGTAGGTATCAATGTAAGAGACACTCTCTTTGGCGGTAAAGGCAACGACACCCTAAGAGGTGTGGCCAGCAACAGCTACCTGTCGGGCGATCTTGACGACGACATCTTAGTGATTACCAACAGTACGCAAAGCAGCCCATTTACTTCCTCGGTCATCACGATCGGAATTGAGAGAACCACCTTGATTGGTGGTGGCGGCAACGATTCTCTCACCGGGGCGATCGGCGAGTTTGGCGGCGGCAGAAACTTCTTTGATGGCGGCGACGGTAACGACACGATCAACGTTTTTGCCACTTCGGATACTGCGTTGGGAGGTGCAGGCGACGACTTCATCGTGTCGGCGTCGGTGCCGAATGTAATTTCGAGCGTAGGCGCCTCCAGTTCATTCCCAGGCTTCGCGGGTCGCAACTTGCTCGACGGCGGAGTAGGCAATGACACGATCGTCGCTGCCTTCTCCAGCGATACGATGATTGGCGGCGAAGGCAACGACAGCCTGAGCGGTACATTTACTAACGCAGCCGGTGGAGATGGCAACGATACTCTCGATGCTACCAGGGCCTTTTTTGGTGGTACTGGTACTGCTTTGATTACTCTCGAAGGCGGGCTGGGCAACGATCTGTTAATTGGCTACACCAATCCTACTACTGGCAGCAGCTTCACCGTCACCAACCTCATGAACGGTAGCGAGGGAAGTGACACCATCATCTTTGGCAGCCAGCGCGATCGCGTGATCGGCAACTTTGCGGGTAACGACTTCATCTCCTACGCTAGCGGCGTCACCTTTAGCGGCACAGTCGCCAACTTGATTAGCGATACCCTAGGCAGCAACTTCATTACTGGTGGTAACGGCACTGATGTCATAACTACTGGTAACGGGGATGACATCCTGTTCGGCGACTCATCCAATGCTACCGACTCCCTCGGAGGAGCTGGGGACGATACCTTAAATGCCGGTGCCGGAAACGACACCATGCTGGGCGGCTTTGGTAACGACTATTTGATCGGCGGCGACGGTAACGACTCTCTCGGAGGCGGGCCGGGTGCTGACACGCTGATTGGTGGCAGTGGCAATGACAGCTTCTACTACAACAACTTCGGCGAAGGCGCAGTCGGTACAAACACAGACCAAATCGGCGATTTTACGATCGGTCAAGACAAGTTTATCTTCCAACTCAATGGCTCCAACGGCTTCCCCAACTTGAGGGTAGTGCCAAATACGAATCGAATTTCTTCGCAGGCCTTCTTGGCGGTTGAGAGTGGGTCTTACAACAGCAGTTTTGGTCCAGCCGGGGCAGGCCCGACAGAGCCGTTCGTCTTTTATGAAAATTCAACTGGACGACTAGGATTTGACTCTGACGGTTTTGGTGGTTCTGACCCAGGCGTTACACTGGCAATTCTGAATGGCAGACCTGGCATTACGGCTGCTGACATTACCCTGATTTAATTTGGGTAAAAGTGGGTCGGGTCGATGCTGAAACATCGCCCGCGCCAACTCTCAAAACTAATTGTGGTATGTTTCGAGCTGGGGATATCCATCCCTGGCTTTTTTATTGGTCTTGGGAATTGGGCATCGGGGATTGGGCATTGGGCTTTGGGCATTGAAAGGAAGGGCAGATTCACCGATCCATTTTGCCACCCATCAATAATGTTGACAAACCAGCCACCCAACTCAAAGACGATATAATTGACATTTGAGTAAAAGTCGATTATCGTAGCAGACTAATATTCTATTTTGTTATTCAAAAACAGTTATTAATAGTGAAACTGTCCAATGGTCATCTAACAGATTTAGGCAATAAAATAGAATTATATTCTTTAAATCATAATCATCAAGAAGGAAAAAATAAAGCTATTTTGTTTGCCAGTAAGTTAGGCATTACCATAAAAAATGCTGAAATGCTCAAACAGGCTTTAAAAGAAGCTGCTATCAACGAAGATGTTGTTATTCAAAAAAACAATGAATACGGAACACATTACAACATGAAATTTTTGCTAAAAACCGAAGTAGGTGAATCTCTGATTCTAGCAGCTTGGATCGTCCGCTTAGGTGAAAGTTTCCCCAGATTAACAAGTTGTTATCCCGTCAAAAAGTGAGGTAAAAACAATGAAAACAATTAAAGACCTAGATATTGTTGCTTTAACTGAAGATTTAGAAGCCACCCATTTTGAAACAAAACAAATCATTAAATTATATAAAGGACAAGTAGGAACAGTCGTGATGGAATTTGATGGCAGTGCTTTTGAGGTAGAATTTTCTCATCAAGATGGCACAACTTATGCAATGGAAACAATTCCAGCCACAAAATTAATGCTTTTACACTATGAGTTAGTAGAATCTGTAGGGGCAGTTACCCGATGAATTTTGCCACCAATAATCTTTATCAACTCGCCCCAAGATATTGGTACAAATCATTTAGGCTCATTATAAAAAATCCCGCAAACATATCGTTTGCGGGATTTAGTAGGCAGGAAACTTGTAGCGAATACTGTTACTAAGCTCGGTCTACAATCTCTTTGGCTTTATCTTTGAGGTCTTCTTTCAGGTGAATTGCTGATGCTTCATCTTGCTTGGCTTGACCTTCTAATTTATCTTTCTGATTGCCTGTAACTTCGCTAACAGCTTCTTGGATTTTGCCTTCAATATTCTTTGCTGTTGCTTCGACTCTATTTTCAATGCTCATAATTTTATATTCTAACTCGACAACTATAATATATACTTTTAAAGCTGAGTCTATATCCCTCTTTAGATAGATTTGTTATTACCCTTATTTCTAAGTTAAAGGTTCGATTGGAATTTCCACAAGTTTATTTCTGGAGGAAAAACCGGATTTAATGCCGATCGCAGATTTCGGCACTTTAAACTTTTTCGCCAACAGCATGATTAATTCTTGATTGGCTTTCCCATCGACTGGCGGCGACTTGAGATGTATTGTGAGGCTGCCGTCGGGTTGTTCTGCGATGCTTTGCTGTGTGGAATTCGGTTTAACTTTGACTGTGAAAATAGTCACACTTCGACTTTCTCTGAATGTTCGATCTTCGTTCCCAAAACTTTCAGGAATTCAGCCAGCCAGTTAGAATGTGCTGGCCACGCGGGGGCGGTGACTAAATTGCCATCGACTACGGCTTCGGTAACTGGAACTTCTGTATATTTGCCGCCGGCCCGGAGTACGTCAGGGCTGCAAGCGGGGTATGCGGTGCAGCGTTTGCCTTCGAGTACGCCGGCGGCGGTCAGGACTTGCAAGCCGTGACAAATAGATGCGATCGGCTTTTTGCTGTTGGCAAAGTAGCGGGTAATTTGCAGCACTTGTTCGTTGAGGCGGATGTATTCTGGGGCGCGTCCTCCGGGGATAATCAAAGCGTCGTAGTCGGCCGGGTTGATTTCGTCAAAAGTCGCGTTTAAAGTGAAGTTGTGACCGGGTTTTTCGCTGTAGGTTTGATCGCCTTCAAAGTCGTGAATAGCGGTGCGAATTGTTTGGCCTGCTACTTTGTCCGGGCAGATGGCGTGGACGGTGTGACCTACCATTTGCAGTGCTTGGAAGGGAACCATTACTTCGTAGTCTTCTACAAAGTCGCCGACTAACATTAATATTTTTTTGGCTGTCATGTTTCCAACTCCTGTTATTTTGATTGTGTTAAATAGGATTAAAAAAAATGCGGGGCAGTTAAAAAGCTTGCCCCGCAAGCTATTCTGGAATCTAGAAACCGTTGCGTCCCCAAATGACCATTGAAATTGAGAAGGAGAACAGAACTAGCACCGAAACCCAACCGAGTGACAAAATATCCATAGCTATTTATTGAACAAACTGTACAAAGTGACTCCAAACCTTATGATAAGTCAATTTGAGCTATTTTAAGAATGAGGGCGCCGTGAAGGACTCGTCAAATTTTAGTGCCGCTGAACGGGTAGAATCTTTGAAGGCAGGGAGTGTTGCTGCTTTGTCTTGTTTGCTGGGTTTTGGGGCGATCGCCCTTGGTAATAGTTTAATTCTGGCGGATAGGTTGGATTCTCTGGCGAGTTTGCAGGTAAGGGAAATTGACCTAAATTTTGCCTTCAGAGGGACGATCGCACTTTTGGGCGGTTTTTTGTTCGGCGTGACTTACCGCTATGCGATTCGCCGAGATGTTAACCCGCAGCTTAAATCTGGTGCGGTGTTGGCTTTTGGGTTGGTGCGGGCTTTTGGACAGTTGGATGCTGGATTGTTTTTTGAACCCGGGAAGATGCCCGCCCTGCAGGAGTTATTGCCGTTTGGGGTTCGCGGTGTCGAGAGTGTGGTATTGTTTGCGATCGCGGGTTTGGTTTTGGATTGGGCGATCGGGCGATCGTGGATTAAGCCCTTTGATTCTTGAGTGCAAAATCTTGCAGCATTTTTAGGAACAGGCAAGATGCCTGTTCCACAAAAGTTCAATTTTCCTGTGGGCCGTTGCTCCTAGCCCGCCCAAAACATACAATTTAGCGAAACAGCTTATTTTGCGCTAAACCCGCCCCTAAAGATTTAACACCTCAAATTCTGGATTGCCGTAAACCATCTGTTTATCTACCGCCGACAAAACTTTATTGTTAGCAGCATCAGAAACTAAACACTGACAAACTAGCTGCGCTACATCTGCCCGATGAATCGTTCCAGAAACTCGACAATCTTCTGTTAAAATACCGTTGCCTGTTGCAGGTTCCGATTTGAGTCCGCCGGGACGAATCACTGTATAAATCATCCCGCTTGCTATCAAATGATTTTCGGCTTTTTCCTTTTCTATTAAAACCGGGCGCAAAGTTTCTAAAGCTTGGGGTGGCAAAGCGCCGACACTATTACCGCTACCGATGGATGAAACTAAAATAAACTTTTGCACGCCTGCTTTGACAGCGGCATCAATCAAGTTTTTGTTGCCCAAATAGTCGGCTCTTTCTCCATCTTTTGGCAAGCCGCCAATTGTGCTGATTACGGCATGAATTGGATCGCCGCCAGCCATCGCCGCTTCCATAGCTGCTGCATCCAAAGCATCGCCAGTCACGACTTTGATCCCCATTGCTTCTAATTCTGTGCTGGTTGCGGGCGATCGCAAAAGTGCAGTTACTTGCATCTTTTGTTCTACCAACAACTTCGCAATTTCTAGGCCTACGCCTCGGCTAGCACCTGCTAAAAAAATGTGGGATTTCTCTGTCATATTAATTGTGTTTTAAGTTGTGCATAAAGTGGTTGTTTTGACTGTGGAACAGTATACAACAATCCTCTGTGAATTTTTGAATTAGTTTTTTTTTACCGCAGAGGGCGCAGAGGGCGCAGAGGAAGAGAGGGGAATGATTGGCAATTACCGATTGCCTATTTCTAATTTACGTTAGATTTTTTTTCCCACCATTACTACCCAAGATTGAGCTTCGCGGGGTAAGCCGGGGGGGCGATAGTAGTGATTGACTATTGCAAATCCTGTTTGTTCTAAACAGGGCGCTAAGGTATGATATTCCCATCCGGCTGTATAGCGTTTTCCCGTTGATCTCTCGTCGTATCCCTCCCAATTTCCCCGACACATTGACATGACAATTGCACCGTTAACAACTAAGGCTTTGTACAAATCTTGCAGCACTTTCACCATTTCGTCGCTGGGAACGTGAATCAGGGAAGCATTGGCAAAAATACCGTCAAATTCTGCCTCTGGCAAGTCGAGATTTAGAAAAGATTGTTGCCAAACTTCGCATCCCGATAACTTCTTAGCTATTTCTACAAAAGCTGGAGTTGCATCTAAGCCTACAACTGTGTGTCCTTGGCTCTTGAACGCTACTAAATCTCGTCCCGGCCCGCATCCTATATCGAGAATTTTACCGGGATTGCGGGGCATAGCAGCGGTCAGTGCCTCGCGATTTTGGGATACGTCGTGATGCCAAGTTCCTTGTCGGAAAGATTCGGCAGTTAGCTGGTATTCTGCGATCGTAATTTCTTCGCGTTTGTCCACAATTTCCCCCTCTTGTATTATTTGAGATTTGAGATTTGAGATTTGAGATTTTAGAAGGTAAACCGTAGGGACACTCCAAAAGCCCATTGGTGTCCACTTAAGGCTAAAACCCTTGATAAATATCGGTTTTACCCTAGTCTAGATCCCCCTAAATCCCCCTTAAGAAGGGGGACTTCGATCAAACTCTTGTCCCCCCCTTCTTAAGGGGGGCTAGGGGGGATCGAACCCTAATAGTCAAACAGCAGGATGGTACTAAGTTTGACGTTAAGTTGACACGCTTTGGGCACTGCCGTGTCCTACTCTATTTCATCCGATTGACTCCTGGTATAATAGTTAAACAACCAGGGTTTTTTGTTCGGATTTTGTAACTGCTGAATCAACTTCTAAGAGAGAACCTTCGGGGGATTCGATCGCAAATCCCGCATCTCGAATCATGTCCCAATCTTGATGGGCAGCTTGTCCGGGAGTTGTCAGATAATCGCCAACAAAGATAGAATTAGCGGGGTAGAGTCCGAGAGGTTGCAGCGATCGCAAATGCACTTCCCGTCCCCCAGCAATCCGAATTTCTTGACTGGGAAGCAAAAATCGGAACAAACAGAGAATTCGCAAACATTGGCGGGGAGTTAACCTGTTCACATCTGCAAATGGCGTGCCGGGAATAGGAATGAAAAAGTTGACCGGCACGCTAGTAACGCCCAACTCGCGAAGCGAAAGCGCTAAATCGATCGCATCATCATCCGATTCGCCCATCCCCAAAATTCCGCCCGAACAAGTTGTGATCCCCGCTGCTTTTACGTGTTCGACGGTTTCCACCCGATCGCCAAAAGTGTGAGTCGTGCAAATATCCGTGTGATATGATTCGGAAGTATTGAGATTGTGATTTACGCGATCGACTCCTGCTTTAGCCAAACGGTGAGTTTGTTCCTCGCTCAACAATCCCAAACAAGCGCAAATTTTTAGGTTATAATTTGCCTTCACAGTCTCGACAGCATCCACAACGCGATCGAAAGTAGATGCGCTGGGTTGGCGGCCCGAAATCACCAAACAAAACGTACCAGCTTTTAACTCTGCAGCGCGTTGGGCGGCATCCAGAATTTTATCCTTAGCTAAAAGCGGATATTTCTCAATTTCCGCAGTCGAAATTTTTGACTGAGAACAATAATGGCAATCTTCAGGACAAAGGCCACTTTGAGCATTTAACAAATAGTGCAGCCTGACTCGGTTTCCCCAGTAGTGGCGGCGCACCCGATAAGCTGCGTTTAGTTGTTCCAGCAAAACCTCATCCGGTGCGCGCAATACGGCTAAAGATTGCTCGCGAGAGATACATTTGCCCGCCAGCGCGTCGTCAGCCAAATCGTTCCAATTGGGTAAATTCATTACTAAAATTAAAGGGTTTACAGAGTATCCAAAACCTGACGAATCACCCGATAAATCGATTCTAGTTCATCAGGAGAAATGCAGTAGGGAGGCATCAAGTAAAGCGTATTTCCCAAGGGGCGGAGCAAAAACCCCGCTTCGAGAAATCTGGCTTTCAATACCGGAGCGATGTCATTAAAATAACCGGAATCGCTTTCCGTTTTCACATCCATTGCTACGATGGTGCCACAAGTCCGAATCCGTTCTAGTTTAGGATGATTTCTCAGCCATTGATTCAGATATTTGTGGTGCAGTTTTTCCATCCCTTGATAAACATTTGGGTTTTGCTCCAAAAGCTCCATAGATGCTACACTCACCGCACAAGCTAAGGGATTTCCGGTATAAGAATGACCGTGAAAAAAAGCTTTGTCCCATTCATCTCGCCAGAAAGCTTGATAAATATCGTCCGATGCCATTGTGACAGCAATTGGCAAACAGCCACCAGACAATCCTTTAGACAAACACAGGATATCCGGTGAAGTTGCAGATTTAACCGAGGCAAACAGTTCGCCCGTGCGGCCAAAACCCGTCATTACTTCATCGTAAATCAACAATACATTAAACTGGCGGGCCAGTTGTGCGATCGCCCGCAAAAACTCAGGGCGGCACATTCGCATCCCCCCAGAACCTTGCACCAAAGGTTCGATAAAAATACCCGCATAGCCGCCCTGCTTTAACAACAACTCCAACTTCTCTAAACTCGCCGCCTCCTTGCTTTCCACCTCCTCATCGCCGTCAAAAGTCGCGGGAAAAGGAACAACATCCCCAGCAAACATTAAAGGTGCAAAAGATTCCCACCACAGCGAACTTCTGCCAGCAGACATCGCGCCCACAGTATCGCCGTGATAACCTCCCTCAAAACTAATAAAGCTAGTGCGATTAGTTTCTCCGATATTTTGCCAATATTGAAATGCCATTTTCAGAGCAACTTCAACAGCAGTAGAACCGTTATCAGAAAAGAAAATCCGCGTCAAAGAAGCAGGCGTATGATTTAGCAATTTATTAGCAAGTTTCTCGGCTGGTTCGTGAGTAAACCCCGCAAAGATTACGTGTTCTAACTTTTGAGCTTGTTCGTAAAGAGCCTCCGCCAGAACCGGATGGCTGTGCCCGTGAACAGTCACCCACCAACTAGAAATACAGTCGAGAATTTGCCGCCCGTCTGCTAATTCCAGCACCGATCCTTTGCCGCGAATTACCTTCAGCGGCGGGGCAGCCGTTTTCATTTGCGTGAAGGGCTGCCAAATCGGTGAAATTGAAGAATTATGTTCCTGATTCGCAGTCATTTTTACCACTCAAACTAATATTAAGTCGTATTTTAATATAACAAGTTTAATTCACTTATAAACTTTTTATTTTTTCTTATTTCTTCTTCTCTTCCTTCGTGTCCTTAGCGTCTTCGCGGTTCCTTCAAACAAAATCTAGTTTGGTGTTGAGGGCGGCTGCGCTGCAACGTCTGCCGCCATATCACGTAATTCCCCGGCGATGGTGAAAATTGTCAGTTACAATTTTCGGCCTTTGAGCAAATAAGTCGTCATAGATCCTTTGCCTTTAACATTAATTTTACCGCGCTTTTCCAACAAATACTTATCGCACAGCAACTCATAAGTTGATTTGCTAACTTGAATTTTACCAGGAAGTCCCTGAGACTCCATGCGGCTTGCTGTATTCACAGCATCTCCCCACAAATCGTAAATAAACTTTTTAGTGCCGATGACACCTGCTACAACAGGCCCAGTATTAATGCCAATGCGGATATTGAGAGGTTTACCGCATTCGTCGCGGAATTTCATAATTTCTTGCTGCATTTCCAGCGCCATTTCGGCAATAGATTCGGCGTGATTTGTACAGGGAAGTGGCAAACCGCCTGCTACCATATAATTGTCGCCGATAGTCTTAATTTTTTCTAAGCCATATTGTTCGCTTAAGCGATCGAAAGATGAAAATATTTTGTTAAGTAATTCTACTAATTCTTCAGGAGACGTGCGCGAAGATATTTCGGTAAAGCCCACAATATCAGCAAACAAAACCGTAACCTCTGCAAATCCGTCCGCAATATTTATCTGACCTTGTTTTAGGCGATCGGCAATCATTACCGGTAATATATTTAGTAATAAACGTTCCGACTTTTCTTGTTCGGCGCGCAATATTTCCTCAGCTTGCTTCCGCTGTGCAATTTCCTTGTATACTCGGTGAAACATTTGATTGAATGCGACCATAAGTTCTCCCAACTCATCATCGCGCTTGACAGACAGAGAGTAGAAATCTGGTTGTTCTCGATCTTTGCTCAAAGCGTCTCCGGCAGCGATCAAGTCATCCCGCAATCTCAAGATAGGTGAAATTACTGTCGCTCCTAAAAAAAACATAGTCACAGAAGTGACAAAGGCTGATATAATGATGACTAGAACGGCAATCCTCCCGATAAATGCGTAGAGTTCCGGTTGAACGGTGGAAGCATCGTGGCGAACAATTAAGATGTAATCGCCTCCAAAATGTCGCTCCGTCCAAGCAATATCGTAGCGCTGGCCATCGAAATTGTGACTGTGAACTATACGAGCTCTTTTTAGTTGCTTTAAACGGATTTCTGGGGGTTCGCCAAGTGTATATATTAGCTGACCGTTAGCTTGGTAAATAGATAGTCCTAACACTACTTGAGAATCCTTAATAATATTTTTTACTTCTTCTTGCAAGAAAGTGCGATCGGAAATATCTTGTTGAAGCAAAAACTCTAGGGAATCAACAGTCGCGCGAGATACCTGTTCTAATTGACTTAAAAGTTCATTTTCTCGCCGAAAATAAGAGGGAACTAAAATAATTCCCTCTATGACAAGAATGCTAGCAAATACCCACAAAGCTATTTGCCTAGACAAGCGAGATTGGAAAAATTTTAAGAATGATAAAATCCGCGCTCGCATAAAATTTACTATTTTGCCAATGGCTAATGTAGGAAATAGGAAAAAAAACCGGGTTTCTGGTAATCAATTTTGGGTGTGTCAACGAAGCAACCGCGCAGAAACCGGGTTTCTCACATCCCCTGTGTAATTCCTGTAATTGTCAGCAGTCAACAGCCAGCAGTCATTAACTGTTAGTTGTTGGCTGACGACTAACAACTAATGAATGATGACCCGCCCAAAAACGGATACCAGCCCCCGACTTAACTCGCGGATATATAAAAATTTTAGACCAAAGTTCAAGCTCCCAGATTCACCTGTGCAGTAAATCTAAAATCTAAAATCTAAAATCTAAAATTGACTGACTCCGGACTAACTAGCATACCCCTTAATAATATAATAAACAAATTAAACCGAAACTGGGCTGACTAGCCTGCCTGCAAGCAGATAAGTATTCATATCGCCCTTGCCTTTGATGTCGATAATTCCTCTGTATTCAAACCGATACTTATTTTGCAAGATCTCGTAAGTTGATTGTGTGACTTGAATCGCGCCGGCAAGCCCGTGGGATTCCATGCGCGCTGCTGTATTGACGGCATCGCCCCAGAGGTCGTAAATAAATTTTTTAGTGCCAATAACCCCCGCAATTGCAGGCCCGGTATTGATGCCGATGCGAATGTTAATTCCTGCATGATGTTTGGCATTAAATTTGGCTAATTCCTCCTGCATATCTAAAGCCATTTCCGCAATGCTTTCGGCGTGGTTGGTGCTGGGGTTGGGCAAACCTCCGACTACCATATAAGCGTCTCCAATTGTTTTGATTTTTTCCAAGCCGTACTTTTCCGTTAAGCCATCGAAGGCTGAAAAAATTTCGTTGAGAAACTTGAGCAGTTCTTCGGGAGATATTTGTGCTGAAAGCACGGTAAAGCCTACGATATCCGCAAACAAAATCGTGACTTCTGCGAAGCCGTCAGCAATACTGCTTTGACCATCTTTTAGCTTAGCAGCAATGGATTCGGGTAAAATATTGAGCAGCAGGCGATCGCTCTTTTCCTGTTCTTTTACCAATTCTACATTAATTTCTTGCAATTGTGCCGTGCGTTCCCTGACGCGCTGTTCTAATTGTTTAGCATTCTGGCGCAACCTGCTGATAGATAAAGTTAATCCTGTAACCCCTAAAAGTGAAAGTCCTACTAACAGTAAAAACAGGTTTTTAAGCTCACTTTTAGTATTTTGAATGATGGTATCCAGAGGTTGAATAATTTCTAATATACCCCGCACATCTCCCACTTTCCAATCAGTTTTAGGACTGTCACGGTGAGTATTGTGACAGTTCACGCAGCTAGAAGTTAGAATATCTGCCTCGGCATATCGAAAGGCTGGTTTGCCGCGATAATTTTCACGGCGGACAAACTTTTGTGTCGGATTTTGCGTCAAATACGTAATAGCTTGCTGTTCAAAGTCGTCTCGGACTCCGCCTTCTTTTCTCCGCCAGGGAAACGGGTAGTTACTGTAGAGCCGAAGTGATACTTCTGGATTTTTTTTTGTGATATGGTTGCCGAGTTCTATTAAGAAACTGGCTGGTACGGGAACTGTTACTTTTGTCGGGTTGTAGTCGTGGGTAAAGTTAATCGCTTTAGCAGTGTTGAGAGGACTAACAACATCGGAACTGTAAAGGGTGCGGGCTTCTTTAACAGCTTGGGCATAGAGGGTGGCATTTTGGAGGGCTTGCGATTCGATTAGGGTGGAGGAAAGACGAGACATATTTTCCATCGCTACTCCTACACCTATACAAAATAAAATTGTCACTGCAAGGAGAATTCGCTTGTAAATTAATTGGCTGATGGCAGCCCGAATTCGAGAAATCAACTGGGGCATGGTATCCTCACGTGTGAGGTTTAATCTTGATTGGAATTTATGCACTACTAACATAACACTGCTTTCTCAGACTGTTTTGCTGGCGTCCGGGGTAAAGCAAGACTCTCTGAGTGCAACCGAGGGTTAATTATTGTTTACCGCGAGTGTTTCGCTTATCCGTAAGAATACCCATAACTTTATAGGGATTTTCTGTTGAGTGAAGTACAGATGCTCGGTTAAGGGCATGGCAGTGCCGTGTCCCTACTTCACGCACTTTTTGCTTTATCTCGGTTAGGATAGCAATTGTAGTCTATGGTTGGCGATCGTGAATTCTGACTCTACTGTCTCACCTACTAACAACGAAATTTTTCCGGGAGAAGTTTTCGTCAACACTGCCAATTTTGATACTGGCATTCGGCGACTTTTACCTAAATATGACGAAATGCTAGACGTAGTAGCAGGCTGCATTGCTAACACAAACCACCGCATTTTAGAACTCGGCTGCGGTACGGGGGAACTCACTTTAAAAGTTCTCAAACGCTACCCGTCTGCGGAAATAGTTGCTGTCGATTACTCGCCGCGAATGCTTGATTTTGCCCGCGCCAAAATAGAGTCTGCAGGATACACAACTCGGTGGACTGGGATAGAAATGGATTTTGGAGAATGGGCGAACAATCCAAATTTATCAGGCTTGGACGATAAATTCAATGCTTGCATTTCATCTCTGGCAATTCACCATCTTGAGGACGAGATGAAGTTGAAATTGTTTCAACGCATCCGCGAAAGTTTAAATGCTGGTGGCTGTTTTTGGAATGCCGATCCTCTTTTAGCAGAATCAGCAGCAATGAAAGATATTTATCAAGCGACGCGAGAAGATTGGGTACTAAATCAGGGGGAAACGTTAGCCGAAATTCGCGCAAATGTGGGGACGAGTGTCTCTTACGGTTATTCTAATCCCGATCGCCTAGCTACACTTTCGGCACAGTTAGAAATGTTGGTAAAAGCTAGATTTGACACTGTTGCAGTTCCTTGGAAATACTACGGTATGGCAGTGTTTGGGGGATTTGTTAATTGAAAAAAGCAGTCCTGGACGCAGAACTTTTATATGTAGGGTGCGCCTGGACGCACCTCATTACTTAAAGAAAGATTGCAGTTAGTATTTTATGTTATTGGGCTATGCTGGAGAAAATATATAATACTGTCAGGATTTAGGAAACAAAATGACTGCAACTGCGATTCAAAGTATTGATTGGGATGCTTTTTCTTCGGAACTATCGGGAATTGAAATAATTAGCGATCGCGCGCAAGTTGTCAAGCTATCTCAAGATTATTATCACTTCAGTCCAGTTTTGCAACCTCTCTTAAGTGATAAAACAGGAGATTTAGTAGTTCGTCCCGCCAGCGAAGCCGAAGTTTTGCGGATTGCTGCCGCCTGCGTCAAATCCAAAATTCCGCTAACTGTTAGAGGTGCAGGAACGGGCAATTACGGGCAGTGCATTCCCCTGAAGGGAGGCGTCATTTTAGATACCAGCAAAATGAACAGTATCCGCTGGATAAAACCGGGTTTAGCTTGCGTAGAACCGGGGGTGAAAATGTCGGCTTTCGACAAACAAGCCCGAGAAACTGGTTGGGAATTGCGGATGGTTCCCTCAACCTATCGCACCGCAACGATTGGGGGATTTATCGGCGGCGGTAGCGGGGGAATTGGTTCGATAACTTACGGGCAATTGCGCGATCGGGGAAATCTTCATGCCGTTCGAGTTGTTACAATGGAAGACGATCCCCGTGTCATCGAATTGCGCGGGGATGAAGTGCAGAAAGTCAATCACGCTTACGGCACAAATGGGATTATTACTGAGTTAGAAATTCCCCTCGCCCCTGCTTATCCTTGGGCGGAAATCATCGTCGCTTTTGACGATTTTATGACATCGGCCAACTTCGGTCAAGCTTTGGGCGATGCTGACGGAATTATCAAAAAACTAATTTGTGTTTGTGCTTGGCCGATTCCTGCTTATTTTGCTGCTTTCCGCGATGCAATTCCTGAAGGTAAGCACTGCGCTTTGTTAATGGTGGCTGAATCTTGTCTGGAACCGCTGCAAGATTTGGTGCGGGAATATGGCGGCACAATTTGCTATCAAAAAAACGCGCAAGCAGCGAGCAAAGGTGCAGCCCTTGCTGAATTTACTTGGAATCATACCACTTTGCACGCTCGCAGCGCTGACCCGTCTCTGACTTATTTGCAGACGCTTTTTCCCCCAGATAAAGGTTTGAAGTTAATTGAGGAACTGTACAATTATTATGGGGATGAGGTGATGATGCACTTGGAGTTTTTGCGGATGAACGGCAGGGCGATCGCCGCAGCTTTGCAAATAGTTCGCTACACTACCGAATCACGGCTCAATGAAATTATTCGCTATCACGAACAGCAAGGCGCACTGATTGCTAATCCTCACACTTATATATTGGAAGATGGAGGGATGAAAAGTATTAATGTGGAACAGTTGCAGTTTAAAGAGTTGGTCGATCCTTACGGTTTGCTTAATCCGGGTAAAATGCGCGCGTGGTTGGAACGGGATTAAGGAGGATGGTTTTTAGATAAGATTCGGATCTTGAAATCGCTGCTACACAAACTTTCGTCCATCTCACTTGAGACGAAGAAATTAGTTTTCTATGTCGGAAGTTTTTAGCAAATAAAAACTCAAGTCCTTGGTGCGAACAAAACTTGTCAATCTAAGGGACGGGGGCGGTAACTTCTGCTGGTGCGATCGCGGGTGAAGGCACTGTTGGGTCTTGTTTTTGCAGCAAAAGGCGCTGTTTGTTGCGAAATTCTGCGGCCGCATCGTTCAAATTTTGGCGCTGTTCGCTATTAAATTCTTCCATGCTGCGTCCGCCTCCCAAATTGGACCGGTGAATTAAATCAAATATTCCGCTGCCGCTGCTGCGGCCGGAAAAGGGGTCGGTATTGTCTTGAGTTTGAAAGTCTTGCAGCGGTTGGGCATTATTTAAACCGCTGGCTTGAGCGAAGCTTGCTTGAGGCGATAACAGAGTACAGGATGCGATCGCGCTTGCAGCAATCCCCATCATCAATTTGCCCGATTTGGAAGTTTTGGTGTTCATAATTTATTAGTTGAACTTTCAAAAAAACAATTCTATCTAAACAATATTCTGACTTGTGACTAAATATTATATTACTTCGCTGGGGCTAAGGACACGGCAATGCCGTGTCCCTACAATTGATGGTGCAGGTTAAACGATCGCCCGCAGATAGGTCGCGATCGCCCTTCCTCACGCAAACCGGCGTCGCAGCAGCGGTTGAATGCTCAGCAGTGCCACCAAATCAAAGGCTAGCAATACTAACAGCGCTCCTCCAAAGGTAACATTACCCCAAGGAGCCTGCATCACGACACTGGCTAGGGACCAATCGCTGTGCAGGTACAGGTAGCGGATGGGTTCGATCGCGTAACTCAGAGGATTGAGAGTCACCACAACTTGCAGCCACTCTGGCATAAATGACAGCGGCGCGAGGGCTGTGCTGGCAAATAACAGCGGTAGGTTAGTAACAAAAATTACCGCTATTAATTCTACGTGGCCGGGAAGGGCGAAGGCTAAACCCAGACTCAAGCCGGTGACGCCCAAAACTAATAGTAGGACAATTAGGGCGATCGCCCCGAGTCCGGCAATTCCGGGGAATCCGGCGCCCAAAAATGCTCCGGCCGTGACAATTGTGGCGGTTTGGATGAAGCTGAGGGTGACGATAAAAATAGCCGAAGCGAGGACGATCGAAAATCTGGAAGCCAACGGCGCGACTAATAAGCGGTTGAGAAATCCGAACTCGCGATCGAACATAATCGGCAAACCAGCATTCAGCGCCCCGGCAAATGCAGTAAAAACGATTACACCAGCACCGAGAAATTGTCCGTAATTCTGGCTTTCGCCGAACAAGCCTGCGGGAGCATTTTCAAACAGAGCTCCGAACAAAACCAACCACATCAGCGGCTGAATAATTCCTGCAACTAGCGTCGAGGGGCGGCGCTGCAATTGAATAAACAGGCGCTTGGTTAACGCGAGAGTTTCTTGGATGAAGTCGCCCAGCAGGGAACTGGAAGTGTCAGCGGATGCCGTGGAGAGTGGCCGCTGCTGGTTGAGGTTGTTGGGGGATGTAACAGTACCGCTCATAATTGCTTGCGCTGATTTTGATTAAATCTAACTCTCTTTACAGTAGCAAGTCTGGAGGTATTGGTGGTGTTGGGCGGGGGATCGCCCTTACAATTGTTGGGGGTCCATGCCTTTTTCTCGCAGCCATTCTATTAAAGCTTGATAGCGCTGCTGTTACTGTTGTCGCAGAGTGCGTTCTTCTTCTAGCTGTTGTTGAACGAGTTGTTTTTCTTGCTGTTCGCGTGCAAGTTGGCTTTCCTGTCCTCGAAGTCGATCTAATTCTACGGAAGTGAGGAATTTGCGATCGTCTGGGCGATAAATTTCCAGGGTTTCTGGTGTAATTTGAAACCGTATGCCCAAGCGGGGGCTAACCCATTACTCACAAGTTACAGCACTTCCGGGTGTTATGAGGTACAATAATAATAGATTAAAAGAATACACCAAGGAAAGCGTATTCAGTAGATTTGCTTTCCAAAAATAGTAGCAGCCCATCAAGATCAGAAGCTGTCGTTCAGAAAAACAGCAGCGATATTTTCCGTCAGTAAAAGCTCTATTCAAAAACTGGTCAAGCAACAAAAAATAGAGGGAAACTTACAGCCGAAACCCAGGGGCAAACCGAGATACACTCATTTGAATTATTCCACAGCTTCTTTGAGAGAAATAGTGGCAGCACCTCCCGATTCCACTTTACTAGAATTGTGTGAGTTATTTGCCCAGGAGACGGGAAATTGGGTGGGTAGAACAGCCACGTGTAACGCCTTAAAAAAGTTGGGATTAAATCGTAAAAAAAAACAGTGAGAAGTAGCCAAGCTGGCACAGAAAGAGTCATGAAATTAAGGTTAGAGCATTGGGAAAAAGTCAAGCATATCGACCCCAAAAATCTAGTTTTTTGAGATGATACAGGAGTATTACGCTTGTTTAACCAGAACTCATGCAGGTTCCCAACGAGGAACGAGAGCCTATGCTGTCAAACCTTTTTATCGAGGCAAGAAAATCACAGTAATTGGTGGAATTAGTTTCCAGCCAGTAGTGGCATTAATGACCAGAGACAACTCGATGGATGACCTAGCATTTGAGGTGTTTATCGATCAATGTTTAGTGCCACACTTGTGGTCGGTACCAGTAGTAGTGATGGATAACTTACCAGCGCATAAAGTAGATTCAATTAAGCCCGTAGATTGAAGCGGTGGGTGCTTATATCTTGTGCTTGTCCCCATACTCTCCTGATTTTAATCCAATTGAATTATGGTGGTCGCCTGGGGGGGTAACAACCAGCCTGAAACCCAGAGGTGGTGAGGATTGAGCCAATGTGTGGTAAAAAAAGATAGGCAGC
>NZ_JAUBQM010000080.1:0-31484 GCF_036701245.1 Microcoleus sp. Pol14D4 | reverse complement strand
GGCTTCTATGAATAATGATTATATGATGACTGTTCTCAACTCCTTTTGTCAAGCTTGATTGAGATGCTCTTACCCTGATTCATCCATAAAATAGGAGAATGGTAAAAGGCGATCGCCCTGTTGTTGAGGTGTTACGAGTTGTTACAGCTTCCTCCAGTCATGCAATAAAAGTGAGATACTGCTAATTGTTAAAAGTGAGCGATACTTTTTAAAATTTTACTCTATGGAAGAAACAGTCCA
This sequence comes from Microcoleus sp. Pol14D4, assembly GCF_036701245.1. Classification (NCBI taxonomy): domain Bacteria; kingdom Bacillati; phylum Cyanobacteriota; class Cyanophyceae; order Oscillatoriales; family Microcoleaceae; genus Microcoleus; species Microcoleus sp. Pol14D4. The sequence continues at coordinate 31,244 of NZ_JAUBQM010000080.1, read as the reverse complement.
CGACAACTTTTTTAAAAATTTTACTGTAGTAACAGCAACTATATCTGCAGCCGATGATCTTCCTGAAAAATCCGGGATTTATGCTTTTTATCACGCTTTTGATTTTTTAGAAAATAACTTGTTTGATGGTGTAGATAATCGTTTAAAAAGTACAGTATTTAAAACAAAATTTGCCGAAAAAGATAATAGAAGTAAGTTTATTGTCGATACTTGTGGAGAGTCAGTTGGTTTGTCTCAAAAAATGGGGCAATTTATCCAAGCGGTTTCTCAGCCTAAAGAACGAAGAATTTTAAAAAGTCTTCTGATCTCATGTAGCATTTTCCAACGCCCCGATTACATCGGCACAGCAAGCAACTTAAGAGATAGATTTATCCAACATTTGGATCGAGACGATGGTTTTTTATCAAGGTACGGAAACTCCAGAGCCCCTGATGAATTTTTATTCGTTTGTTTACCTTGCCCCAAAAACATTTCTAGAGAGTTAGAAAGTCTGTTAATTCAACTATGTCAACCTAAGTTTAATACACAGAGGAGTTAGAAAATGGAATTAGATAATCAGTCTCCAGAGACGATAGAATATAAGGCAATCAGTGGTAAATTTGGTGAAGTTAGGTACTTCATAACAACTCTCGATCAAAGTGATGCCGTTGAAAATATTAGATTTGCTGATGAAATTCAAGGCAGTTGGAGCTTTTCTGAAAGAGTTCAGAGAAAACTAGATGAAAACAGAGCGAATACAGAAATATTTTCTTACCTCGCACAGGGTGGAATTCGCTTTTTTAATTCAATTGTAGTTGTACTTTTGCCCAACTCGAATAACCAAAGAGAGTTTTGGGACTTTTCTGAAGTTAGTAGTCAGGGAAAAACTGTTGAAAAATGGGTCAATTTAAAGCTATATAAAAACGTAGCTAGAATTGTAATTGATGGTCAACATAGACTTCTTTCATTAAAGAGATACTGGAACGCCTATACTGGAAAAGAGCCTTTAACTCCTCAACAAATAAATGAGAATTTCAATTGCGACGAAACTTTTGACATACCAGTTGTTTATCTAGTATTTGGTAATCTTGGTAGAGTTGGTCATGCCGACTTAAGCGAAACAGTAAGAGATGAAATAATCAAAGCAACTCGCAATATTTTTACAGTTATCAACAAGACTGCAAAATCAATCGATAAACAAACTCAATTATTGCTGGATGATAGTAAAATATCAGCATTGATTCCTAGAAAACTTTTAGAGGAAGAAGTGCTTGAAGATAAATTTGTTAAATGGTCTTCCAAATCAAGAAACTTGACCCAATCAGAACCCTATTTAACGACTCTAGATTTGGTTAGCCAATGTACTATTGAACTATTGAAAGATTATCAGAAGCAAGCTTTAAAGAAATCATTCAATTCACCAACTGAGCGTAATATGGCTCTGGCAAATTATTACGAGTCTCATCCTAAACTTCCTGAAATAAGTACAAAAGCATTGCTTAAGTGGTTTTTCACTGAACTTCAGCCATTCAAGGATTGGGTAGCACAGATTAATTACGTTGGTATCAATATTCCTACTCAACCGGAGCAATCTCGATTAAGTGCAAACCAAAAAGCAACTATAAAAGAATTACGAGATTCTAACATTTTGTATACTATATTAGGGCAAAAAATTCTTTTTTCCGCTGTTTCAAGGTTCCTACTTAAGATAAGAATAGAGTACCGTATTCCAGCGATTCTTGATGCGATATCGCTTAGTATTACTAAAATGGATAAAGAGGGATTTTTTAACCGAAATGCACCCCATTGGTCTAGTGTTCTAGTGCGACCCAATGAAAAACTAACCATGATCACTACAGGCTCTGGGACTGATAAATGTATAGACCTGGTTAGAATGATATTGCTAGATTCCTCTGAGGGCGTAAGAGACTTGATAAAACGTACTAGAGATGATGTCAGCAGCGAGGTTAACTGGAATGAATCTTTGATTTCCGTTTGGAGAAAAGATTTTCATGTGATATTACCGGAAGTTGAATTTATTGATGAGCAGATAGAAAAATCTTCTGAATCGGATGATTCTTTTGCTGAAGTTCGAGATTCGCTTGACTCTTTTGAGGAAGATGAAGAAGAATCTGATGAAATTGAAGATGATGAGGATATTTTCAAAGAAACGGAAGAAGTAAAAGATTAAGCTATCAACTTGACGAGGTGTTCAAAGATAGCGATGTAACAAAACTTTTTTCGACAATTGCCGAGAAGAAGCCGGAGATGCCGGATGTCCGCCCAAAATTTACGGCATTACCTCCTCTGGGCACGATCGCGAATATGCAGCAGACAGACTCGGAATCTCATAGAAAGTACGATCGCCCTTCCCATCCAAAAAATAGGACAATGGTAAAGGGCGATCGCACTTCACCCTAAAATCTTTCTCAACTAAAACCATGAGTACAATTCGCTTACAACTAGCCGAATACTTGAAATGTCGAGGTTTCACCCCCGAAAACTTAGTCGAAGCTGTGGGCGAAACACTCAATCCTGAAACCGTATACCAACTGATCGCAAAAGCCGAAAACCTCAACCACCTAGACTTATCAGTTCTAGCCGCCATTATAGATGGCTTGAGCAAACTCAATGGTTTTCCCGTTGGCATCGGAGAAGTGCTAATATTTTTTCCTGACATTTCCGAGGAAGCATTGGCAAAATCGCCTTGGCGTCAACTTTACCTCGTCGATAATGAAATTCCCCCCTATGATTGGGGAGATGTAGACCCCCTCGAAGGCACAAAGCCTGTGCGTTTTATTCCGGGAGTGGGAATGGTAATTCTGGACAATGAAAGTGCAACGAATACCAAAGAAGATATCCAGCAATTTACTAGAATTACCTCCGATTCAGAATTCATGGGGGGAAAACCTTGCATTCGCCACTTACCCATAACTGTTGAAACTATCATCTCAATGATGGCGTCTCACTATTCTACAGCAGAAATACGCCAAACTTATCCAGAACTTGAAGAAGCAGACTTTAAAGAAGTTATCGCCTATGCTAAATGGCGGATTCAAGAAACAAACCCGATCGACATTGGCAATAAAAAGCTAGAGAAAATTTGTGAGTCAGCTACCTAATTTTTTGCAGGTGAGGGCTGTAGTGCTAGTTAACTTCCCGGCTCAAATTCCCCCCGGTCGCGAACAGGAAAACACTCGACCTGCCGTAATTGTAGCTTTGCCAAATGTCACAGGGATAACGCGGTTTTTGTTGGTAATAGTCGTTCCCTTGACGACACAACAAGGAGATTGGGCGACACGAAACTCAACGCTATATCCGCAGCTTCAGGCTGGAATGGGAAACATACGCTATGACTCTACAGTGTTGCTGGATCAAATACGCGCTGTAGACATAAAGCGTGTTTTGGGCTACCGAGGAGATTTAACCGCAGAAGAGTATCAGCCGATCGCCAATGGACTAAAAGCCATGTTTGGCTTTTGAATTATCCCTTCATCAGCGTTTATCTGCGTGCATCTGCGGTTAAAAATCCCCCTCAATTCCCTGACAACAAGCTTAATGTCCCAATAGCTTATCCCGCAAATGCTTAATCCGATCGCGCAATTTACCCGCCTCCTCAAACTCCAACTTCTTAGCCGCCGCCTTCATCTGCGCTTCCAACCGCCCGATTAACTGAGGAATTTCATCCAAAGATAACTCGTTTACCTGTTCGTAAACCTCCTCCAACTGCTGAGAATTCAGCTTGCGCGACACGTCCAAAAATGCCAAAATCGCATTACTCGATCGCTTTTTCGCGATCGGCTGCGGCGTAATCCCGTGCATCTTATTGTACGCTAGCTGAATCCCCCGGCGTCGATCCGTTTCGTCGATCGCCTTAACCATACTATCCGTCAAATTATCCGCGTACAAAATAGCCTGTCCCTGAACGTGCCGCGCCGCCCTTCCAATCGTTTGAATCAACGAACGTCCCGATCGCAAAAACCCCTCTTTATCCGCATCCAAAATTACCACCAGCGAAACTTCCGGCAAATCCAAACCTTCCCGCAGCAAGTTAACACCAATCAATACATCAAACTTACCATCCTGCAAATCTTGGATAATTTCGATGCGTTGAATCGACTGAATTTCCGAGTGCAAATACCGCACTCTAATCGCCCTTTCCTGCAAATATTCGGTTAAATCTTCCGCCATCCGCTTGGTTAAAGTCGTCACCAAAACTCGCTCGTCCCGACTTACTCTCTCCTTAATTTCGCCTAACAAATCATCAATTTGTCCTTCCGTCGGGCGCACGAAAATAGTCGGATCTATTACTCCGGTAGGGCGAATTACTTGCTCTGCAACTCTGCCTTCCGATATCTCCATTTCCCAATCCCCAGGCGTAGCAGAAACAAAGATGCACTGATTCTCTTTTGCCCAGAATTCCTCTGCTTTTAAAGGGCGGTTATCTGCCGCGCTGGGCAAGCGAAAACCGTGTTCGATCAATACTTTTTTGCGCGCTTGGTCGCCGTTGTACATCCCCCGAATTTGCGGCACTGTGACGTGAGATTCATCTATCACCAGCATCCAATCTTTGGGGAAATAATCAATCAAACATTCTGGCGGTTCCCCCGCATTTCTTCCGGCTAAATGCCGCGAATAATTTTCGACTCCGTTGCAGTATCCTACCTCGCGCAGCATTTCCAAATCGTAGCGCGTGCGCTGTTCCAACCGCTGAGCTTCTAATAGTTTACCGTCTTTTTCAAATTCTGCCAGTCGGTCTTCTAATTCGAGTTCTATCCCTTGGCAAGCTGCCTCTAATTTATCTTCTGCCGTGACAAAGTGGCGCGCTGGATAAATATTTAAAGCCGTTGAACTTTGCAGGATTTTACCTGTTACGGGGTCAACGTAGCGAATGGCATCGATTTGGTCGCCGAAGAATTCGACGCGAATAATTCTATCTTCGTAAGCGGGGCCAATTTCCAAAACATCGCCTTTGACGCGAAATTTGCCTCTGCCTAAATCTATATCGTTGCGGGTGTATTGGACGTTGACTAAATCGCGCAAAACTTGCCGCTGGTTGACTTGCATTCCTACTCGCAAAGGGATAGATGCTTTCAGGTATTCTGCGGGCATTCCCAAACCGTAGATGCAGCTAATTGAAGCAACTACAATTACGTCGCGGCGTTCAAAGAGCGATCGCGTGGCGGAGTGCCGCAGCATATCGATCTCATCGTTAATTGCTGCCGTTTTCTCAATGAAAGTATCCGTGACGGCAATGTATGCTTCAGGTTGGTAGTAGTCGTAATAACTGACAAAGTATTCGACTGCATTGTTCGGGAAAAAATTTCGCAGTTCGTTGCACAGTTGAGCTGCCAGGGTTTTGTTGTGTGCTAGGACTAAGGTGGGTCTGCCGACTTTTTCAATGACCGAGGCAATGGAGAAGGTTTTGCCCGTACCTGTGGCACCGAGTAAGGTTTGAAATCGATCGCCCGCTTCGATGCCTTTGACGAGTTGCTCGATCGCTAGCGGTTGGTCGCCTGTGGGCTGGAAGGGCGCTTGCAATTGAAAAGATGCTGCCGCAGTTACCATAGGAAAATGTAGCTATTACCCATAAATCTTAACAAAAATGCAGAGATTCTGCAATTTCGTTAAAAAAATAGTTAGACTTTGTAATATTATTTTAATCATCGGCCGAAATAGAAAGCAGAAAGCCAAGAAAAGCAGTTGTCCAAACCCAGCAATCAACAGCAATAAGCGAGGAAAAGAATTATGGATACGAGCAGTACAGGTACAGGCAAAGGCAAAGCGATCGCCCGCCGCGGCAAAGGCGGTTCCAAAAGCCAAGCTACAGAACCCACGGATGCCAAAGCAACAGGAATTCAACTTTATCGACCGCAACTCCTGCATGACAACCGCCCCGTCGGCCCAGACGATTTTACCATCAGCGAGACCGTTTCGATATCGGGGAACCGCCCGATCGGCGCCAGCACCCTGCACATCAGCGAAACCTACGGCATTGTAGCCAATCGCCCGGTCGAATCCAGCGACTTTGAAGTGGTTGCGACAATGGGCAACCGCCCGATCGGTTCCAGCGCCATGCAAGTCAGTGAAATGTTCAGTATGTCCGGTGCTCGCCCTATTGCAATCAGCACTCTTCACATTGATGAAGTTTACTCCACAATGGGAGGAAACCGCCCGATTGCCTCAAACGAAATTGACGACAGCTCGACCTTAATGGGATTTTTAGATTAATTACTCGTTAGTCATTAGTTTTTAGTTTTTAGCTGTTAACTAATGACTAATGAAACATTTTTCGAGAACTGCTTGACGAACGCGATCTACCAATTGAATCGTCTCAAGTGATTTATTTAACCCTGCAAACTTTAACAATCAGCGTTGCTGATTTATGGTATGAACGACTTAATCTGCAAAAAATGAAACCAGCGGGTCAGAACATCTTCGGAATTTCCAACTTATCTATTTTCATACCGTGATTCAGCAACGCCCTCGAAGTGATTTTGACGCATTAAATGAGAGGGAATATCAAACCGTGTCTATTTGGATTATTCGTCATGGTCAAAGTCAATCCAATGCAGGGTTGGCAACTATTGGGCCCCATGAAAATGCCTTAAGTGAATTGGGCGACCGACAATCAAGATGTATTCCAACCGCCGTTAAACAAACTCCAGACTTGATTGTGACTTCACCTTATCTAAGGACACAACTCACTGCTCAACCATTGATTGAAAAATTTCCACATACACCCGTTGAGGTTTGGCAAGTTCAGGAATTTACCTATCTGGATCTACAGCTCGACCAACCAACCACAACCCTGGATCGCAAACCTTTGAGCAAAGCTTACTGGGACCGCTGCGACCCAGAATATGTCGATGGAACCAACGCCGAATCGTTGGTTCAACTGATGGAACGAGTCCGAACTTTCCTAAACCAGTTGCAACAACAATCCGGTTTTGTAGTTGTCTTTTCACATGGATTTTTTATCAAAGCAATGCTGTGGCAGATTTTGGCTAACCCAACGGTAATTGATGCCATTGCCATGAATCGGCTTTTGGGATTTTCGCGAGGATTTAGAGTACCGAATGCGTCAATTTTGCAGATGGAATTTGATTCAGATGGGATAGCTCATTGGAGTTCCTTCATTACCAACCATCTGCCACCGGAGCTAGAATCTGCAGCACCCGATGCAACTGTGGCGAGCGATGCAGGCGATCGACCCTCGTAACCTACCTTCACTGGAACAATGCCCCAACCAACGCCAGAGTGGGGTTGCTGATTTATGGTATGAACGACTCAATCTGCAAAAAATGAAACCGGCGGGTCAGAACATCTTCGGAATTTCCAACTTATCTATTTTCCTACCGTGATTCAGCAACGCCCGCCAAATATTTTAATATTTTTCGTAAGTGGTAACAGTTATAAGCTGTTCTACATTTAAATTGTCTGTTAAAAAACAATCAAATTCTTGTGGGGTGGGCGTCCCGCCCGCCCTCAACATACAATTTAAATGCGCGACAGCTTAGCAGATTACCTTCCGCAGAAAACTATCCAAGCAATAATTTCAACAATTAATAACGTCCTCAGCGTCTTCGCGGTTGCTATAACTGTTAATAGTTCACAACTGTACTGTTAATAGTTCATTTTTCACATTTCATAGTTCAAGGGCTAATGACTGCTGATATCGTTTGCGGTTACATCGGTATTGTTTAAATGTCTAAACAGTCAGTTGTTCCAAAAGCATAATTTTAGTCAACAGCCAACAGTTAACAGTCAACAATATCTTGTTCGTGCCACCTGAATAGATATGACTAATAACTACTTCCTCAGACTCTGATATTTACTCAATAAAGCAGCAAAGCGCTTGTAATCCACAGGCTTCCTGACATACTCCGCCACTCCCAATTCCCAACCCTGATTTTGGTCGTCCAAAAAAGTTATCATAATCACTGGAATATCAACCAAATCTCGATCGGCTTTCAATGCCGACAGCACCGCCCAGCCGTCCATACTCGGCATCATCACGTCCAGAATAATCGCGTCGGGCAGCAACTCCTTAGCCAACAGAAGCCCCCCTTGACCGCTAGCCGACGATCGCACCCGAAATCCCTGTTTCGACAAGCAGCGGGTCATCAAATCCCGCGCGTCCGGATCGTCGTCAATCACTAGGACAGTAGCAGCATTGGGCAGCTCCAGCGCTTGCGATCGCACTGCTTTTTGCTTCGCTTCAGTCGATTCTGCACTCGTTTCTAAATCGTCGTCGGAAGACTTCGGCTGCATTTCTGCGGTTTCTCGATCGTCCTGCGCTTCTTTCGGGCTTGTAACTGCAATCGGCAACCGGATCGTAAAACTAGAACCGCAGCCAAACTCGCTATCAACCGTAATGTCCCCGCCCATCATCTGGCAAAACTTCCGGCTAATTGTCAGCCCCAAACCGGTGCCGCCGTATTTGCGGGTAGTAGAATCGTCGGCTTGAGCGAAAGCTGCGAACAGCCTCGACACCTGATCCTCAGTCATGCCGATGCCGGTATCAGTTACTTGAAAGACGATCGCAGGCTGTTGACACCGAGAAAAAGCTGCCGAGAGTTCTTCGGAATTGTCGATCGGCAAAACCTCCCCTTCTTCTTTCCAAACATTAATCGTAATTTTGCCTCGATCGGTAAACTTAGCAGCATTGGTCACCAAATTCAACAGCGCTTGCCGCAGCTTTGACAAATCGGAGTATATAGTGCCAATATTGCGATCGCAATTGACCATCAAAGTATTGCCATTTTTCCCTAGCTGGGGTTGAACAGTAGTGACAACCTCCTCGATCAAATTCCACACCTCAAAAGTCTCTAAAAAAAGAGTCACCTTTCCTGCTTCAATTTTAGAAATATCCAGGATGTCACTAATAATGGTGAGCAACTGCTTGCCTGCCATATTAATGCTTGCCAAATCCATCACAAACTCTTCTTCGCCGAGTTCCAGAGCCTCTTCTTGCAGCAGCTCGCTGTACCCAATAATCGCATTCAAGGGCGTCCGCAACTCGTGAGTCATATTTGCCAAAAAAGTGCTTTTCGCCCGGTTAGCAGCTTCGGCAGCGTTCTTAGCAACTTCCAATTCGCGCGATCGTTCCTCTAGCTGCCGCTGCCGCACTTCCAAACCGTTGAGCAAACTGCTAATTTGCTGAGCCATCGTATTGAGAGTAGAAGATAGCACCCCGATCGCATCATTAGAAACCACAGGCGATCGAGCCGTCAAATCACCGCTCGCCATCTGTTCGGCAGTTTCCCGCAGCAAGCCGAGATTCCGAATAATTGCCGACACCGACACAAAAGCCACTATCCCCGCGATCAAACTCAAACCCAAAGCTGCCAGCAGCCAGTGCTGAGTGCGGCTCGCCACCAAGAGAGTTTGCTGCACCAGCACCGCCATTGCCGCTTCAGGAACCCCCGCCGCCGGAGCTGATGCAGCGTCCATTGTCAGCAAATAGTTCTTCATCTCCACAGAACCCATCCACCCAACTCCCACGGCCATCCAAGTTATCAGCACCAAGATCACAAACAGCCCGCTCAAAGACGCCCGAGTTCCCAGAGCAATTCCCCTCGTAGCCAGTGCCGCCGCCCAAGGATAGCCTTTGAGAAAAGGATCTGGCCGAACCGGTGCGCCGGAATTCCAAATTTCCTCAATTTGACCGTCCAACCTCACCTTACCAATGCGTACTGTTTTCCAGGTATGCTGCGTTTGGGCATCTATTTTTACCTTGCCCGATGGCGCTGCAAACTCAATATTTTTAGCAGCAGCCCTGACTTTAACCACATCTGTCGAACCAGCTTTTTCTACTGCTTGCTTCCACAGGTAAACGCCCAAATAAGCCGCTTCGATGGGGTCATCGGTGACTCGATTTTCCCCGTATCGGGCTTTATAAGCCTTGACAAATTTACTATTTTCCAGTGTATCCACCGTTTGAAAATAGTTCCACACCACCAAATGTCCGGCAATATTGGACGGCCCGATCGCCCGCACTTCTTCTTCTGCTACGCTGACCGACATCACTGGCAAATCATCGGGTTTCACGCCAGATTCCCGCAACTTTTGGAAAAAAGCCACATTGCTGTCCCCGTTGAGAGTGTTGAGAATAGCATCTGGTTTCACTGCTAAGATATGTGCGATCGCCTCGCCCACTTCCCTCGATCCCAGCGGCAGATACACTTCCCCCGCTAACTCTCCCCCCTGTGCAGCCAGTTGAGCTTTCACAATCCGATTTGCCGTGCGGGGAAAGATATAATCCGAACCCAACAGGAAAATTTTCCGCTTCCCCTGTGCCAGCAAGTAATTCACCCCAGGCACAATCTGTTGGTTCGGGGCAGCACCAGTGTAGAAAATATTCGGACACTGTTCTAGCCCTTCATACTGAACCGGATAGAACAGCAACCCTTTGCCCTGATCGAAAACCGGCTGTACAGCTTTGCGGCTCGCCGAAGTCCAACAGCCAAATACCACCGCCACCTGAGCTTCAAAGAGCAATTGCTTAGCTTTTTGAGCAAAAGTTTGCAAATCGCTGGCTCCATCTTCTATAACCGGTTCCAAGGGGCGTCCGAGCACCCCTCCCGCCGCATTAATTTCCTCAACAGCCAACAGCGTCGCATCTTTAACAGAAATTTCGCTGATGGACATCGTGCCCGTCAGCGAATGCAACACGCCTATTTTGATCGGCTCACGAGTCGAGCCGGCTGCTTCGAGGGGGTTACTGCTCCTTGCTCCCATAGGGTTTTAGATAATTTTTACCGAAAAATGGGGTTTAAAGCCCCGCACTTATGTGCGGCTTTTATCTAGGACTTTCCTGGATAAAAAGTGCTGAAGTTTGATATAATCATACCATAATAGTAAGAAAAGCAAAGCTAAAAAACAGAACGAGAGAGCAATACTGTGCACTTGATGAAGCCATCCGAACAGGCCAGTTCATTAGAAAAAAAGCTGTCAGAGTTTGGATGGACAACGCAGATATTAGTAAGACTATGTTGTACGCACTCTGTAAAGATATTGCCTGCATAGTTCGCTTTTGCGAAAAAGCTCAAGTCAGCCGCCCGTAAACCCAGTGCGGAACGCGCTTGGGCTTCTATATCTACCTTTTATAGACGCTGTAAAAAAGGTCAGAAAAGGAAGGGTTATCCCTAATTCAAAAACCACTGTCCCTCTGTAGAACACATCTCCGAAAACAATCAAAGCTTATGTATAGTTAAGTTGTAGCACGTAAATGCAATCATCCTAAATTAGCTAGCGTGTAAGATCAAACCCGACTATGAGATGTGTATGGTTGATAATTGTACCAACATATTGAGTGAGCTGTGTTAATTTTTATCTGACGCTTTCAACGCTTTTTCTAAGGGCAGTAGTAGCGTTGCAATTCGCAACCTGACTCTTCCACAAATACTTAAAATTACTGGCTCATATTTTTAGCAATTTTATCTAAATATTGATTGTAAATATCGAAGTTTCTTGACAGTTATAATTTCGATGTTAGACAAAATTTTTGCTACAAGCAAACGCTTTGTTTTGTTTTTATGTCCAGTTGTGAATTCTAATTTTGTGATTTTTTTAATGGGAGTTGTTATTGAATTTTATCCAACGTAAGCTTGATATCTCTTAAATCTTTGTTGAGGGTCAAACTCGTTCGCGATATTCCCAGAATAAGGTTATATCCCTTTTAGGTTAAGACTCCCCTGCCACAACACCAACTATCTCTCTACCATCTGGCATGAAAATTATTTAATTTTTAAAAGTAAGCTGTTGCGGCCTTTAAATTGTCTATTAAAAAACAATAAAACTCTGGTGGAGAGTAGGGTTGGGCGTCCAGCGCGCCTCAAATCTACAATTTAAATGCACGACAGCTTATGGTTAGTCTTCTTGCCTGAAAAGTATTTTTCTTGTTCAGCACGAGTTCCAGGTATTTCTCTGACTTGTTCCTAGGTATCTACTATTAATTAATATTCTGTGAATATTTCCTTAACTATTGCACGATCAGCAGCGTTTTTTTACTTCTTCCAGCCAGCTAGATGGTAGCAATCAAAGCAGGCGTCCAAACCAATAGTTAAATGTATCATTAGCTGTGGACTCACTAACTCCAAATGGGATGCCCCGAAGTTGAAGTGTTGTCCTAGTCCTAAGATAGAACAAAGTTAAAATTATTTGTTCGGGAATAGATAGTTTGGGTTTTTGACCGACTCCACCAGCAATAATTGTCACTTTTTGGGATTCTAGTAAAGCTTGTTTTTCATGATGTAATGGTTCGGCATTTTGGATAAATTGTTGTAACTGTTCATAGACCAAAGCAATTAATCGCTGTGTTTTTTTATGATTATTTTCAAGATAATTCAGGAGGTCCCTCATGTTTCTGTGTAAAAAAATGTCTTTTATCTTTTTTTATTGCACAATCTTACTAATAGAAATATCTTCTATTAGTCGTTGGTAAATTTCTAAGTAAATGCGTTTTTTTTTGATAAATACGGCGGCTTGTTTGGCTACATACTGGGAAAAATTCTGTTTTATTTTTGAGGGTAAATTCTCAAATAATTGTTGCTTCTCTCTCTAAGCTATCCCCTAAAATTACATTAGATGGATACAGGATTTTTGTCATTAATTTTTTTATGTTTAACTTCAACGATCGCTGTCTTCATAAGATTTTAGCATACTAAGTAAGGAAGAACCATTAATTGCTTGAATTGCTGCTACAAACTAATAGCAATCAATATTTCTTTACAATGTTCGGAATCTGGACTTCACAAACGATCGTCAAAAATTGATGGGTTTTGAATCCTGAATGTCAACTTCTGTGTAGATACACGTATAGCGGACACAACATTTACCTCCCAGCTTCACACAATCTTCACATATCTCCGTATAATTACGGTAAATTTATAAAGATTAGGTAAAGATTGCCATCAAAGGTAGCCCAAATCACGATTCTATAAGTTAAACTGGGAGCCAGCCAAAACCACACTTACGTAATCACCACACAATCCTGAAAAAACGCAATTTTATATATCCTAAAGGCGTTGAAGGGATGCCGTAACCAAGAGGTGTTAGTCGGACATATCGACAAACAGTTTTTAAGCCAACTCAATTGCGACTAAACCAATAAAAATTGCTCATAACCGGGTTAGTTGTAATTCAAAAAATTTGAAACAACTTTTTGACAGGGTAAGTTATGAAAAAAATTTTAGGGGTTAAAAATCACATTTTTCAAACCCCAGAAGCCTTGAAAAATTTCCCGGCTATTCAGAAAATTTTCGAGGAAGTCGGTGCAGGACCGACATTAGTGGCGAAATTAAATACAGTCTGTGAAATTTGCGAGTTTCAGCTCGGAGATGAAATTACTCAATATCAAATACCCCATAATAGCAACAATTTAGTTGAACAGGAACAGAGCGATCGCCATTTTTATTTAGTTTGCGAGGGAAGAGTCAGGCTGCTAGCGGTAGAAGCGTCTCACCAGCAGGAGATTTCGGCGATTGTACTGGAAGTCGGAGCAATATTTGGGACAGATGACCGATTTATAGACAGCGGATTGCCTTACAGGGTAATTGCAGCCGACACTTGCCAAATTGCTCGAATTGCGGCCACCACAATGCAGCTTATTTTAGAAGAATGCCCGCAACTGCAACAGCATTTGCAGCAAGAATTTCAAGAGCGACAGCGGTTAATATTTTTCAAGACACAAACAGATTTGCGATCGCTCCCTCCCCACCAACAACAGCTTCTGTGGCCGCATTTACTTCCTTACATAGAAGAAAGCCGAATTCCTGCCGGAGTTTCCCTCGCTGAGCATTGCCAAAACTCCAACAATCTTTTTTGGCTCCGCAGCGGTCAAATTCAAGGTCAAGCACCGCCAATTATCGGCAGTAACTGGGAGCATTCAGATGTAAAGAGCGACTGGATAGCGGTAACAGATCTGCTACTTTACCAGCTGAGCAGCGAACAGTGGGAAATCGCTAAGGCCACAATTAGTTCCGAAAGCAATTCCCGCCCTAAAATCATCCGCAAACCTCAAATTTTAAGCTTAGTAACGCCGCCCCAAGATGCCCGATCTACCTCACAAACCGAGCCATCAAAATTAACCGCATTTGCTCAGCAAAAACCCGCAGCCGGAATCATCAGCTTTCCCAAACCCAAGCAGCGGCTCTGGTTGAGCAGCAGATACCCATTCATTCAACAACAGAGCACAGCAGATTGTGGAGCTACTTGCTTAGCCATGATTAGCGAATATTGGGGTAAAAAATTCAGCCTAAATTACTTGCGCGAATTGGCAGAAATTGGCCGCAGTGGCGCGTCGCTCAAGAGTCTGGCAAAAGCAGCGGAAAGGATGGGATTTCACACCCGTCCCGTCCGAGCTTCTTTAACTCCGCTGCGAAATCAAAATCCCTGGATTGCTCACTGGCAAGGCAATCACTACGTGGCAGTTTATCGCTTTAAAAATCAACAGGTTTTAGTAGCCGATCCGGCCGCTGGCAAGCGGTGGATGACCGTTAAAAATTTTACCGACAATTGGACTGGCTACGCCCTAATTTTAGACCCGACAGCGGAACTATACCGCAATCACAGTGCCGAAGATCAAGGCATTAAAATTAAAGATTTTGTTGGCATAGTCTGGCCCTACCGCGCTGCGATTGCCAAAATTTTGATACTCTCCTTGTTGCTCCAAATATTTGGTCTAGTTACTCCCCTATTTACCCAAGTAATTCTCGACCAAGTGGTTGTTAGCAAAAGCATAGTAACTCTGCACGTTTTTGCGATCGGACTGCTGCTGTTTAGTGTTTGGCGAACGCTGTTGGGCGCAACGAGACAGTATTTGCTGGATTATTTGTCGAACCGCATTGACCTGACTTTAATTAGCGGCTTTATCAGTCACACTCTTAGTTTGCCGATCAAGTTTTTTGAATCTCGTCAGGTGGGCGATATCTTGACGCGGGTTCAGGAAAATCAAAAAATTCAGGCATTTTTGACTCGCCAAGCTATTACGGCTTGGTTGGATGCTTTGATGGCTGTAGTTTACATCGGACTGATGGTTTACTATAACTGGCGTCTGGCTTTGTTGGTGCTGGCTTTGATTCCGCCGATCGTGATTTTGACTTTAGTGGCAACTCCGTTTTTGCGAAAAGTGTCGCGGGAGATTTTTACAGAAAGTGCCAAGCAAAATTCATCTTTGGTGGAAATGATTACTGGGGTGGCGACGGTTAAGGCCACTGCTGCTGAGCGAGAAATGCGCTGGCGCTGGGAAGACCAATTAACCTGCATGATTAATGCTAAATTTCGCGGGCAGAAGTTGGCTAATTCTTTGCAGGTAATTGGGGGTGGGATTAATACTTTGGGCAGCACGGCTTTGCTGTGGTACGGGGCAATGCTGGTGATTCAAGACGAGTTGACTATCGGTCAATTTGTGGCTTTTAATATGATGATTGGGAACGTGATTTCTCCTGTGCTTTCAGTGGTGGGACTGTGGGATGAGTTTCAAGAAGTGGTCGTTTCGATCGAGCGTTTGGATGATGTATTCTCTGCCCAACCCGAAGAAAGCCCTTACAAGCCAATGCTGGTGCTGCCTCGCATTCAGGGAAACGTCAAGTTTGACAATGTTTCTTTTCGTTATGCTCAGGATGAGGAACGCAATACGCTGCAAAATCTTTCCTTTGAGGTGCAAGCTGGAGAAACTGTGGCAATTGTCGGCCGCAGCGGTTCCGGTAAGAGCACTTTGGTGAAGCTGCTGCAAGGTTTCTATTATCCAGAAAAGGGGCGGCTGACAATTGACGGCCACGATATTCGGCACATTTCTTTGCAGTCGCTGCGAGTTCAGTTGGGTGTTGTTCCTCAAGATTGTTTCTTGTTTTCGGGAACGATTTTGGAAAATATTACACTGTATAAAAACGGAAACGATGCTGCTTCTGCAAGCTTGGAAGAGGCGATAGAAGTGGCGAAGCTAGCAGAAGCTCATGCTTTTATTCAAGATATGCCGCTGGGTTATCAAACTCCAGTGGGGGAAAGGGGAACGAGTTTGTCTGGGGGCCAGCGGCAGCGAATTGCGATCGCCCGCGCTCTTTTGGGAGATCCCCGGATTTTGGTTTTGGATGAAGCAACTTCTTCGCTGGATACGGAGTCTGAACGCAGGTTTCAGCAAAATCTCGCCCGCATTAGTCGCGATCGCACTGCGTTTATTATCGCTCATCGGTTGTCTACGGTGCGTAATGCCGATCGAATTTTGGTTCTAGACAAAGGCATTTTAGTCGAACAAGGCAACCACGACGAATTAATGGCTGAACGCGGACTTTACTATCACCTCGCTCAGCAACAACTCGATATTTAAGTCATTAGTCATTAGTCATTAGTTATTAGTCATTAGTCATTAGTCATTAGTCATTGGTCATTGGTCATTAGTCATTAGCAACCTACACAAGACTAAAGATAATTTTCACTTACTCGTGACTTCTGACTCCTGACTTATAGCTCCTAACAACTGCAACTGCCAACAGTCAACAGACTAATTTGGAGGAAATACAATGTTTTCACAAGATGAGAAAGAATTAGGCCACGCTCCTAACGAAATAGGTGAAGTCTATGGAGGCGTAGCTTCTAGGCAAGAAAACGAACCAAGAAAAAAAGACCGATCTTTAGAAGTTGTCGAATCTAAAAATCGCTCTTCTCAAACTCATGACGGTATCAATATTGCCCAATTACAGTTACGGCAGCCTGATGCTAAGAATTGGTCTACTTCTTTGCACTCGGTACTCGACCAGCCACCAGTATCTTTTCCCCAGCGGTTGATATTAGGAGGAATGGTTTTTTCCGTAGCTTTTGGAGCGTGGGCAACTTTGGGAAAAGTTGACCAAGTTGGTCATGCTCAGGGCAAATTAGTTCCCAAAGGTGCTGTTTACAAAATTCATCCGACGGAGACGGGAAAAATTATTAACCTCGCTATCAAAGAAGGTCAAAAAATCAAAGCTGGACAATTATTGGCCGAATTAGACCCGTCGAATGCCCAGAGCGAGGTGGAGCGTCTTGAGAAAATTCTGAACGCCGATCGAATTCAATTGGTGCAGCAGATTAGTTCGATCGAGAGAACTCGACTTGAAGCGGAAGCGAGCCAAGCTATTGCTGCTGCAGACCAGCGGGGGGCTGAAGCTGCGATCGCCCGTGCTCGCGCTTCAGCGGCCACCACGCAGTCTCAAATCGAGCAATTGCAAGCAGATTTAGTGTCTCAGCAAGGGCGCAAGCAACAGCTCAAACCTCTGGAAAAGGATGTGCAAGACTTGCTCTCGCAACTGAAAACAGATATTAACTCCCAGCAAGGGCGGCGGGATCAGGTGAAACCGTTGCAACGCAAAAGTCAAGAATTGCTGGGGCAATTGCAAGCAAAAGTGACTGCTCACAAAGAACGGATCGCGCGTCTCAAACCTTTGGTAGATGAAGGAGCACTGTCAAAAGACGTATTGTTTCAAGCTGAGGAAGCTCTGCGAGAAAGTGAAAATGCGGTGATTAGAAGCCAGTTGGGGGAGACAACTCAGGCTGACGATCGCGCCTTTGAAGTCGAGCAAACCGTTCGCGACAGGCAAAGTGCTGCCATCAGGAGTCAACTGTCTGATGCAACTGGGGTTAAGGAAAGGTTGTTTGAAGTCGAGCAAAATTTGCGCGATCGAACAAGCGCCATTTCTAAAGCCCAAGGTGAATTAGCCCAACAACTGGCAGAAGTCGATCGACTGCAAGCCGAAGCCGCCAGCAAACAAGCCGCAGCGCGCCAAACGCAGTTAGAAAATGAGCAAAAAATTCAGCAGTTGGAAATGGAATTAAATCAAGTCAAATCCAAAATTGCCGAAACCCAAACCCTGCTCGCTCAAGCAAAAAATCAGCTCAAACAAAGATTTCTCTACGCACCCGTTAGCGGAGTGATTTCCGCACTCAACATTCACAACACTGGCGAAGTAGTTCAACCGGGTCAAACTATTGCAGAAATGACTCCGAATCAGGCTCCTCTGGTGCTGGAAGTCAGTTTGCCGAACCGAGAAGCGGGATTTGTCAAAACCGGAATGCCGGTGCAAGTCAAATTCGATGCTTTTCCTTATCAAAATTACGGCGTGATTCCGGGAAAAGTTTTATCTATTTCGCCGGATGCCAAAACAGACGAGCGATTGGGTGTTTTTTACCGGGTGGAAGTGAGTATCGATCGAGACTCAGTGAAAGCCAACAATCAAACCTGGAAACTCAAAGCTGGCCAGACAGCTACTGCAGAAATTGTCATCCGCCAGCGCAGCATAGCCGACGTTTTGCTTGACCCTCTCAAGCAACTACAAAAAGGCGGCATGAGTTTGTAGAACTTAGTTAAGTGGTTGTTGTCCTTTGTCACTCTATATACACAAAACAGGATAAAATAATGAATTCCCAATTCCACAATTCTGCCAATCATTCCCAAGTTGGAATCAAACCAGAACAATTGGATGAGATAATTTCAGCCATCCTGGCAGGAAAGTATTCTTGGGCTTGTTTTTTACTTTTGCGGTGCACGGGTTACAACCCTCTCGACTATATCCCTTACCGTACTTCCAACCGCTTGCTTAAGGAAAACAGTCAAATCAGCAAGTCGAGTAAATCGGAAACTAAGTCTGCATTGGGCAAAATTGCTGATTTAGATCATCTGGAGGTGGTGAGGGAAAAACGAGCGGGAGTTCGAGGGGGTTATGTAACTGAGGCTTTTAGCGAGTTGCACTCAGATACCAGAGGTTTTGGACTTGAAGTCAAGGAAGGGCAATATCTCGCGCTCCAGAAGGTTGAGTGTTTGCCAATTCCCAGTCAAGCATTTTTTGCTGGATTTAAGACGCGCTTGTCTAATTGGGCGGGTAAGTAATTTAGTCGATAGACCGACAACCCGATTGCGGGCGTTGGGTGTACCTGTTTTTTGGTT
Source organism: Microcoleus sp. Pol14D4 (assembly GCF_036701245.1). Lineage (NCBI taxonomy): Bacteria > Bacillati > Cyanobacteriota > Cyanophyceae > Oscillatoriales > Microcoleaceae > Microcoleus > Microcoleus sp. Pol14D4. Next base: position 12,346 of record NZ_JAUBQM010000080.1, on the reverse strand, counting down.
TACTCACCGCGGGCGATCGGGTTTTTAAGTATCAAAAATCCGCGCTTCAGATAAATCTGCCAAAATGGCAACATGCTGGGGCGATCGTACTTAATAATTTGTTATCTGGTACCCCTTTTATTGTCATTGTTCGCTGTTCGTCGCAATCGCCTAGTCTCTGCGATTGCGACACGCAGTGAACCATGACAATAAAGGGGATGAGTAACCCGGATTTACTATTATAAATTGATCCAAATACTACAATTTTCCAGTCTCGTCAATAAACTATCAAACGAGGCTGGTTGTTGGATGTCAAAATATATCGATAGGCACATCGATTAGGACATTCACTCCGCTCATCAATAGAGTCTAAAATCCTTGCTTCATAAACGGTTGGATTCGGATAACATAACTGTCAACTGTCAACTGCTATATATCGATAGCCTCTAGTTTGCGATCAAATAATTAACATAGATTCATGAAGCTGACTTTACAATTTAATTTTCACAAATCTGCCAAATTGGCAACACAGCTCTAATTAGTCCAGATATATTAGGTACATCGAAAGAAAACAACGTTCCTTCGAGCAACTAATCCAAAAAAAACAGGAAAAAGCAATGATTATCTCAGACCTCAACCACGTCGAAATCGTCTCCGAATCAACCCAAGTAGAAGGCGGATACTACAACTTCTACGAAAATGATTTCGTCAAACTGCAGATTGTCTCGAAGCCAGAAATCAAAGGCAATAGCGCGATCGCATTAGCAGATTCTAATGCCTACGGCAAAAATACTTTCGCTAAGAGTGTCACCTACACTGAAACCGATCAGGGCTACTATTCCACAGCTTCCAGTGCCTCCGTAGCTGGTTCCGTAGGTTCCTACTTCTACTGGTAGTAGTTCTACCCTACAAACAAATAGCAGAAACCGCTGCAAGATCGATATCTTCACAACTTTCAGCGGTTTTCTATCTAGGGCTTGCTGAATAAAGGTACAAAGTAAGACAGACAAGGGTTTTGAGCCTTTTTTGAGCAAACAAGTGTAAGTTTTTAATATCTATAGGCTCAAAACCCTTGCTTTTTTGGGGGAAATAGTTAGCTAAATTTGGGAACTAGGCGACAAACCCCATATTTTGCAAGCTGTGTAGCCTCTAGATTCGTTCTGTAGACTTATTCAGCAAGCCCTATCTATTCCGTGAATGTCAAGGGTAACTATAGCAGTTGACAGTAGACAAGTGACAGTTATGGTATCCGAATCCAACCGTTTATGAAGCAAGGATTTTAGACTCTATTTATGAGTCCCTTAATGTCCTAACCGATGTGGCGGTTGCTATACAACACAGTATTCAGGTTGTGATGAATAGAGTGGATGGCAAAATTAATGATTATTTGCGACTTGGATTACCAGGAAGAATTGATTGAAGAAACTAATATTGTCGGCGGTGTCTATGCCTACGCAAATACCAGTGCATTCGCTAGTAGCGGTTCTGGTTCTGCTAAGGGTGATGCTGTTGCTGTTGGTCAATCTACTTACGCTCAAACTCGAACTTCTACAACTGTGTCGCAAGGTTTCACTGACTCCCAGGCTCAGGCTTACGCTTATGCTAAAACTGGAAAAAATTATGCACGGGCTGAATCAGACAGTTTTGCTCTGTTTATCGGTTATTGAAGAATCACAATTTAAGCAAGTCTGGTTTAAGCAAGTTTAGTTTAAAAACAAAGAGCATTATGTTGATATCTGATTTGTCCTACCTCGAAAATGTTTCAGAAAACGACTTGATTTTAGGTGGTGCTGCATTGGCGTTGGCTGCCTTTTCATAAGTGGACAGTGGAAACACTTTGACTGCTACAAACATTATTTTGAGAAACCAAGGTCAAGTTACGAAAGCAACGGGTACAGGAACAGCTATGGCGATTGGCACTGATCCTCTAGCTGGTGTTGATGTTTACTACGCAGGCTTTGATAAAGTGAAAGTAAAAATTAAATCAGCAGCAGGAGCAAACTATGCTTTTGAGAGTGTTACTGTCAAGGCGATGGACTTGCCACACTAACTTTGATGGCTTATAGTAAGGGCTTAAGCCCTTTTTAGTTTTTAATGATTGACCACTGCGTCACGGGTACCAGCGGTTTATGGCCGAGGAAAGGGCCGATCGCCCCAACTCGCTGAATGCCAATTCTAATTACTTCCGCATCATGGCAGGTGCAGGGCGATCGCGATCGCCCTGCACCTGCCATGACTCCGCATCTATTCGATCGTGATCGAGCCACAACCCGCGCCTACATCCTAAAGCAACTCTGCCGGAACCCCTGCCAAGGTTGACAGAGTAACGGCTCGAACCTCCCGCTTGGTAAGTTGTCCGTCGTGCCCATAAGCAGTATCTCCCAAGCCGGAAGTGCGGGGGAGCAGAACTGTTTCGCGATCGGCTACAAATGCGAGATCGATCACCTTTAAATCGGCTCAATCCGCCGCATTCCAGTCGGCTGCAACCCCCTCATATCATTTCCGGTTGAATAGTCTTGAAGTATGCCATATGGCCTATGGCATATGCCTTATGCCCTATAGTTTATGTCCCTATAACTTTCATAAGTAATTAAGTGGACTTGATATCAATCTGTGCCGTTCCGAGTACCCTCCCATCGGCTAGAAAATCCACACCACCAACAGCCATTCGAGATAGTCTAAAATTGACTCCTTGCGTAAGTCCTATAATTTCAAACAAATCTGCCAAATTGGCAACACAGCTCTAATTAGTCCCGATATATTTAGATACATTGAAAAAAAACAACTTTTATTAAAAACATTTCAGTTTTTAGTCGGAACTCAAGAGCAATTGCTTCACACTATTCAAAATCATACCTTTTTATTTGAAATTGGCAGTGTCTATGTTCACGCAAGTGCTTTTCCTGTTTACAGCTAAAAGGAGATAAATCGCGATGCCTTCCTTAGATTCATCTGAGTCCTTAAGTAATATTGTTGGAAACAGCAATAGTTTAAACCTTTTGAATTCGCCGGCGGCGAATAACCCTGGTGCGGGCAGCAGCAGTTCCAGCAAATCTAGTTCCTTTGCCGATAGCAGCGGTGCGGGCAGTACCAGCAGCGCGACAGCCGCTTCCCCGACGGGAAGCAGTACCAGCAGTCAGACTGCTTACACTGCAGGGGCTACATCTAGCAGCGGCAGCGCGGCAGCAAGTGCTTCTACAGTCGCGCCCCCAACTACTAGCGCCACAGCTTCGGCCCCAGCAGCAGCGCCAACTCCAGCGCCAGCACCAGCGCCAGCACCTGCACCAACACCAGCGCCAACACCAGCGCCGTTAGGAGACACCAGCGGTGCGAGCAGCAGCAGCAGCGCGACAGCGACTTCTCCCACAGGGAACAGCACCAGCACTCAGACAGCATCGGCTCCCGGTGGCACTTCTAGCAGTGCGAGCGCCTCAGCTAGCAGCGGTTTAGATACTGGGCCAACTACTAGCGCCACAGCTTCTGCCCCAGCGCCTGCGCCTGCACCTGCGCCAACACCTACCCCTGCGCCAGCACCAACACCTGCGCCGTTAGGAGACAGCAGCGGTGCCAGCAGTAGCAGCTCGACAGCGACTTCTCCGACAGGCAGCAGCACCAGCACTCAGACAGCATCGGCTCCCGGCGGCACTTCTAGCAGTGCGAGCGCCTCAGCTAGCAGCGGTTTAGATACTGGGCCAACTACTAGCGCCCCAGCGCCTGCACCAGCACCAGCACCAGCACCAGCACCAGCACCAGCACCAGCACCAGCACCAGCACCAGCACCTGCACCTGCGCCAGCACCAGCACCAGCACCAGCACCAGCACCTGCGCCGTTAGGAGACAGCAGCGGTGCCAGCAGCAGCGCGACAGCGACTTCTCCGACAGGCAGCAGCACCAGCACTCAGACAGCATCGGCTCCCGGTGGCACTTCTAGCAGTGCGAGCGCCTCAGCTAGCAGCGGTTTAGATACTGGGCCAACTACTAGCGCCACAGCTTCAGCAGCAGCGCCTGCACCTGCAGCAGCGCCTGCACCTGCGCCTGCTCCGGCTGCTACAGGCTCTGCACCCGTAATTAATATCACAGTGCCAACACCCACACCGCCAACACCGCCAACACCGCCAACACCGCCAACACCCTCAAATAATAATGAGGATGCGGGTACGGGGGGTGGTGACAGCAGCGCGATCACTTCTAATCCCACAGATAACAGTAACAGCAATAATTCGATCGCACTTCCCGAGGACAATACCAACAACATCAATCCTGAGACAACCCCGCCTCCAGAAATGGTTGCCCCAGAAAACTATCCTGGCGCATTAACTATCACCTACGACAGCAACGGCGACGGATATTGGCTCGGCACCAGCGACAGCGATGTGATTATTTGCGGTAGCGGGATCGATCGAATTTTTGCAGGAATCGGCGACGATATTGTCACAGGTAACAGAGGTGATGATGCGATCGATGGAGGCGATGGAAACGACACTTTGCGGGGAGGAAAAGGTCAAGATTTGCTGAGTGGTGGCAACGGCGACGATTTTCTTTGCGGCGACTTCGGCACCGATACATTGATAGGAGGTAGCGGCGCTGATACCTTTGCATTTACATCGGAAACAGCGAGTGCAGCAGCTAATCCATTGTTAGCCGATCGAGTCGTTGATTTCAATCCCGCTCAAGGCGATCGAATTGGGCTAATAGGGGGACTTTCGGTAACAGATTTGACACTCGTCGCGTTTGATACGGATGGCGACGGTACGACAGACGCGACTCTGGTCAAGTTTAGTTCAAATAATGGCGATCGAATTTTAGCTGTTGTTTTGGGAACAGTTAACGCAGCGGGTGCAACAACTTTGAGCAATACTGATTTTATTAGTTTGCCAAATGACATCTTGTAGCTAACCGTTAACCGTTAACATCAACGACCCCGCAGGAATCGTCGGGGGATGAAGTTAATAAATTCATATAGGTTGAGAGAGAAAGATGAAAGACTTTTACGGGCCAATGATTGAAGCAAGTGAAATCATCGAACTACTCAAACAAGAGATGCAATTAAAAACATTTAGTCAAAAGGTTTTGCATAAAAAAGTTATTGATAAAGCAGCCCGGGAACGGGGGTTAACTGTGACTCCCGACGAAATTCAAGCTGTGGGCGACCAACTCCGCCGCGAGAAGCGTTTGGAGAAAGCGGCGGATACGATTGCTTGGCTGGTCGATCAGATGATTTCTGTAGAAGATTTAGAGGCAGGGATTCGCGATCGGCTCCTCAGCCAAAAACTAGCCGAACACTTATTCAGCAAAGAAGTAGAAAAGATTTTTGTTCAAAACAAATTGCAATTCGACCAAATAATTCTTTATCAAATAATTGTTGCCAATCCCCAGCTTGCTCAGGAACTATTTTATCAAATTCAAGAAGGAGAAATCAGCTTTTTTGATGCCGCTCACCTTTACGATATTGACGAAAATCGTCGGCATATATGCGGTTGCGAAGGCAAGGTTTATCGGTGGGGTTTAAAACCAGAGATAGCCGTCGCAGTATTTAGCGCTCAACCCGGAGAAGTAATTCGTCCAATTGAAACAGAGCTAGGATATCACTTGTTTCTGGTTGAAAAGTTTCTCCCAGCGGAATTAACCCCTGAACGGTATCAAGAAATATTGCACAATCTGTTTAACGAATGGTTGGCTAACGAAGTCAACTATTTATTGTACAACACTAAAGTGTAGAAACTTAATTTTTCGCCCTCAAAAACCCATTATATAATTTTGCTGCAACCAAATACAATGCAAAAATTTAGGGTGGTTCTGGGTGCACAGAGAGACCTAATATCTTTTCCAACTGCATCAATATTATTATTCATTCCTTGGCGCGGTGCGTGAGTGTAAATAGCCTCATGCTTGTGGATTTAAATATTGCTCCCTTTCACGCACTCTACTACTTAGATAAAAAGTGGTTTTACGAGGTATTTATAGCTCAATAAAGTTTAGTTAAAAAGGGAACTTGTCGCCCTCGAAACTGCGCGAAACATAGCGAAAAATGAGACGCTTAGCCAACCCAAGCTTACTGACTTATAGCGCTATTAAAATTACTTTTTAGATTTGAGTTGTGCCAACCCCATATCCGCCAGCTAGCAAAGCCAAATGAAAAAAATATATCGGTTAAAAACGCCACTCTAATTTATTCTCCTAAAAAGCTACTTTTTAAATTATCATTATTCCCTCCTATTTATTAATTATCTGCGTCCATCAGCGTACATCAGCCTACATCTGCGGTTAAAAACCGACATAATTTTGCCGCCACCAAGCCCGCACAAACTTTATCTCCTCAAACGTATAACGTTCTTCCAAAAAATCATAAATTGCTCTCAGTTTCTCATCCCCCATAACTTCAATTGCGTACACTATCGCCTGCTGGCGTTCCGGTTCCACCAACAAATTTATATCAACTTCCCTGCCCATTTCCATCAATTCTATCAGATGCCCAGAAATAGTATTAGGGCTCATGCCCCGCGCATTAGCTATTCCTTGAACTGTCAAACCTTGTCGGTATAATTCCCAGGTTTGCATCTGCGAATAAGACGCAACGTTAGCAAGATTGGGAAGATTAGCGACATCAGAAGATGCAGCACCACTTGGCAATCCTTGTTCTTTGCAAAAATTGCGAATTGCCTCCAAGAAAACCTTACCGTACTTATCTCGCTTGTTGCTACCAACTCCGTAAACTTCCTCGAATTCTGTGAGATTTTGCGGGCGTTTTTCTGCCATGTCTCGCAAGCTTTTATCGGCAAAAACTACGTAAGGTGGCACAAATTGTTCGTCGGCAATTTGCTTGCGTAGCGTCCGCAGTACGGTAAATAAACCTTCTACTTCTACTGCCAAAGAACGAACTTTCCCCTGTACTTCCCGCTGGGGTTCAATGGCGATTTCAACTGTACGCTGACGTTTCATAATTTCCCAACTTTTTTCATTCAGTTTCAAAATGGGAAATCCGTCTGTTTTTTCGTCTAAAAAACCTTGATTTAACAGCGAACGACTCAATTTTTTCCATTCCTCAGCACTTCTATCTTTGCCAATTCCGTAAGTAGAAAGTTGGTGGTGCTGGTATTGCAATATTTTTTGATTTCTTGAACCTCGCAGCACGTCAATAATATGATTCATGCCGAATTTTTCTTGGCATCGGGCGACGCAAGAAAGAAATTTCATTGCCTCAATCGTCCAATCTTCTACGGGTTTTTGGTTGCAACAGTTATCGCAAGTACCGCAGTTGCCTGGGAATGAATCGCCAAAATAACTTAACTGGATTGTGCGACGGCACTCGGTGGATTCTGCATAGTTTATTACTCGCCGCAACTGTTGGCGGGCAATTCGTTGTTCTTGCGGATCTGGCTTTTGCTCGATGATGTAGTCGATGGTTTTGACATCGCCGTAGCCGAAAAATAAGCTGCAATGGGCGGGTTCGTTGTCTCGGCCTGCGCGGCCGGATTCTTGATAGTATCCTTCGAGATTCTTGGGCAAGTCGTAGTGAATTACAAACCGCACGTCGGGTTTGTTAATGCCCATACCGAAGGCTATTGTGGCTACCATTACTTGCACGTCGTCGCGAATGAAGCGGGTTTGATTGGTGGCGCGATCGATATCGTTCATCCCGGCATGGTATGGTAAAGCTGCGATGCCGCTTTGTTGCAATTTATAGGCAACTTCGTCAACTTTTTTGCGGCTGAGGCAATAGATAATTCCCGAACCGCCTTTTTTTTGGATAATTTGCAAAACTTCGGCAAAACTGTGTTTGGTTTTGGGGCGAACTTCGTAGTATAAATTGGGGCGGTTGAAGCTGGCGACGTGGATGTATGGATTTCGCAGAGTTAGCTGCTGGATGATGTCTTGGCGGACGCGCTCGGTGGCGGTGGCTGTTAGTGCCATAATGGGAATGTCGGGATATCGATCGCGCACTCGCTGCATTTGCCTGTATTCTGGTCGAAAGTCGTGCCCCCATTCCGAAACGCAGTGGGCTTCGTCGATCGCAAATGCCGAAATTCCTAACTTATTTGCTACTATATCTAAAAATGGTAAAAATCTCTCACCGAGCAAGCGTTCGGGTGCAACATAAAGCAATTTAATCTTACCTTCGAGAATCGCTGTTTCGCGCGATCGGGTTTCCTGACTGCTCAAAGTGCTGTTTAGAAAAGTCGCCCCAATTCCATTATCCTGCAAAGCTTCCACCTGGTCTTGCATCAGAGCAATTAACGGCGAAACAACCACAGTCAATCCCGGTTTCAACAGTGCCGGTAATTGAAAACACAAAGACTTGCCACCGCCCGTCGGCATGACAATCATCATATCCCGTTTTTGTAAAGCAGCTTCGACAATTTCCTGCTGTCCCGGACGGAAAGAGTCATAGCCAAAAAAATGTTTGAGTGCTTGTTCCAGGGACAGCGGCACAGAAGATATTGGCGGATTCGACGCTGGCATTTGCAGTAGTTGGTTGTTGGCTTCTCAACTATTCTATGCCTTTTGAGCACAAATACAGTTACAATAATTGAGAATCTCAAGTTAAGCAGAAAAACTGATGCCGAAAGCAATTTGGAATGGTGCCGTTTTGGCCGAGAGCGACAAGTGCGAAATTGTAGACAACAACTATTATTTCCCCGCCGATGCCATCAACCGTGAGTATTTCAAAGACAGCAGCACTCACACTACTTGCGGTTGGAAAGGTGTTGCTAGTTACTACAATGTCGAAGTTGGCGGACAAGTTAATAAAGATGCTGCGTGGTACTATCCTACTCCCAAAGATGCTGCTAAAAATATTGCGGGATATATTGCTTTTTGGAAAGGAGTTAAGGTAGAGGCTTAAAGCAGTTTTGAAATAAAAAATGGGGCTGGTTGTGGGCGAATTGGGCGCTTAACCTGCCCCTTAAAAATTTAATCTTTTTCCCAAACGGCGACAGCTTCCGAACCCAAACCACGGCGAACAACAATCGGTTCGCTTTGTGTCAAATCGAGAATGGTAGAAACTTGATATCCCGGATCGGAACCGTCATCTACAATGACATCCACTAACTTTGAAAAACAGTCAAAAAGTTCAGCTTTGCCAAAGCTTTCTGCTTTAGATGCAGGGACTGGTGCTGCACCTTCATCATCCGTGGTAATGTGAGCAGATGTTGAAATAATTGGATTTCCCAAGGCTTCCAACAGTGTAAAACAAAGCCGCTGGTCGGGAACGCGAATTCCAGTGGTTTTCCGTTTTGGGTTCATTACCAACCGCGGCACTAACTTGGTAGCTGGCAGCAGAAATGTATAAGGCCCCGGTATTAACCGCTTGATAATTCTGTATGCTTCATCGCTGACAGCAGCATAGTCGGTAATATTTGACAGAGAAGAACACAGGAACGTTAAAGGCTTATCATTGGAGAGTTGCTTGATCTGCCTGACTCGTTCTACCGCAGACTTGGAGTTGAGATCGCAGCCGATCGCGTAAACTGTATCTGTCGGATAAAGCATCACTGCCCCATTTTTCAGAGCTTTTTGAATTTTATCGATCCGGTCTCTCTGGGGTGCAACTGGATGCACTTCGTAAATAGTTGCCATGTTAAGATATTGCAGGCTAAGTGGGCGATCGAAATATCGAGTGAAACAATCAATGCTAAAAATTAATTGTTAACAATGAATAAAATAGCTTATTTTGACTGTCCAACCGGCATTGCTGGCGATATGTGCATTGGATCTCTCATCCACGCCGGCGTTCCTTTAGAATACCTAATCGAAAAACTCAATTTGCTCGGCATTTCGACAGAGTACCAGTTGCGGACGGAATTAGTCCACCGGAATACTCAACAAGCAACTAAATTTTATGTGGATTTAGCTGCGGATTTGTCGTTAAAACCTGAAAATCCCGCTACCCAACTCGATCCCTCGGAAACGGAATCCCCGACTTTTGACGCCCGCCACCACCATCATCACGGGGAAGAACATTCTCACAGTCACGGCGAAGCAGATGCCGAAATTAGCCACACTCATCACCGCAATTTGCCCGAAATTGAGCAAATCATCGTCTCTGCAAAATTGCCTCCGCGTGTGGAAGCTTGGAGTTTGGCCGTATTTGGCAAATTAGCAGAGGCAGAAGGTGCCGTACACGGTATCCCCCCAAGCGAGGTTCACTTTCACGAGGTGGGGGCGACTGATGCAATTATTGATATTGTCGGTACTTGTTTGGGTTTGGATTGGTTGGATATTCAGGAGTTTTACTTTTCGGCGATGCCGACTGGTGCAGGTACGGTGAAAGCGGCCCACGGTAAGTTAGCGGTGCCGACGCCGGCGGTGATGCGGTTGTGGGAAACGCACCGAGTGCCGGTTTACAGCAATGGGATCGATCGCGAATTGTGCACGCCTACGGGAACTGCGATCGCCTGTACTCTCGCGTCTGCTTTCGGCCCGCCACCGCCGATGCAAATTCAGGCGATCGGTTTGGGTGCAGGTTCTCGAATCCTGGAAATTCCTAATATTTTGCGCCTCTGGATTGGGGAGAAGTCAGAAGGGGAGAGGGGGAGAGTGGGAGAGTGGGAGAGTGGGAGAAAGACGGCTACTAATTCCCAATTCCCAATGCCCGATTCCCAATTCCCAATGCCCAATTCCATAGAAACTATTACGGTATTGGAAACGCAAATTGATGATTTGAGTCCGCAGGCGATCGGCTATGTTTTTGATGCTTTGTTTGCCGCCGGAGCTCTGGATGTTTTCACTACCCCAATTGTGATGAAAAAGTCGCGACTGGGGGTGTTGTTAACTGCGATTTGTCATCCCGAATTTCAGGATGCTTGCGAAGCTGTGATCTTTCGCGAGACTACTACTTTGGGAATTAGGCGATCGACTCAACAGAGAACTATTTTACACCGAGAAATCCAGACCGTTAAAACAGAATACGGCGAAGTCAAGATAAAAGTTGCGAAGTCTGGACAAACGATTGTTAATGTACACCCGGAATACGAAGATTGCGCGGAAATTGCCCGAATTAAAAATATTAGCTGGCGGGAAGTTCACCGCTTGGCGCTGCAAAGTTGGTACGATCGCACTTAATCAATTACAGTGACTTACATGAGGAATTTAGTCCCTGACGGGCTGACAACCCGTCAGACTCAGCAGGCTTGAGGAATATCTAAATCAGAGGAATCAAAACCTCTGATATCATGTCCGGTAGATTACCCCTAATACGTTAGGGGCTCCCCTCACGAAAAATATCGGCCAATAATTGACAATCTCAAAAACCAGCCCTTTTAATCGCTTTTTCTTCAAGCTATTATATAAACATACTTCATTCCCGATCGCATTATGGTTGCCTTACCCGATCGCCCATCGATGAGTGCAGAAGAATACAGCACTTCCGGATGTTATGAGGTACAATAGAATCGACTAAAAATAATATACCAATGAAAGCATACTCAGTAGATTTGCGCTCCTTTCATAGTAGCAGCCCAGATCGAGCAGAAGCTGTCGATCAGAAAAACAGCAGCGATATTTTCCGTCAGTAAAAGCTCTGTTTAAAAACTGGTCAAGCAACAAAAAATCGAGGGAAATTTACAGCCGAAACCCAGGAGGAAACCGAGATACAGTCATTTGAATAATTCCACAGCAGAGTTGAGAGAAATAGTGGCAGCACCTCCCGATGCAACCTTACTATAATTGTGTGAGTTATTTGGCCAGAAGACTGGAAATAGGGTGGGTAGAACAGCCATGTGTAACGCCTTACAAAAGTTGGGATTAAATCGTAAAAAAAAACAGTGAGAAGTAGCCAAGCCGGAACAGAAAAAGTCATGAAGTTAAGGTTAGAGTATTGGGAAAAAGTCAAGCAGTTCGACCAAAAAGATCTAGTTTTTTTAGATGAGACTGGAGTATTACGCTTGTTTAACCAGAACTCATGCACGTTCTCAACGAGGAACGAGAGCCTATGCGGTTAAACCTTTTTACCGAGGGAAAAAAGTCACAGTAATTGGTGCAATTAGTTTGAAGCGAGTAGTGGCGCTCATGACAATGGATAACTCAATGGATGGCAAAGCATTTGAGGTATTTATTGAGCAATGGTTAGTGCCACAATTGTGGTCGCCAGCAGTAGTAGTGATGGATAATTTACCCGCTCATAAAGTAGATTCAATTACATCGATGATTGAATCTGTGGGTGCTTCTATTTTATGTTTGTCCCCATACTCTCCTGATTTTAATCCGATTGAATTATGGTGGTCGCAACTTAAATTTTTATTGATCCAGTTTTCGCCAACCACCACTAAAAGGGTTGATACGATAATTGATCTGGCTGGGGGGGTGACAAAAAGGTCTACGAGATAGACTGTATAAGGGTTGCGGCCCGCATACCTTGTTGATAAAAGCG